>NZ_JBFBCG010000018.1:0-106730 GCF_040683105.1 Streptomyces sp. NPDC051020
AGGGGAGACCCCACCCAAGGACTTCCGGCCGCCTTACGACCGCACGCACTGGACGACGCTCCTCACAGGGCAAACATTGCCGGTCACGGCACTGGGCCCCGGCGCCACCTCGTCCCGTCGAGCCACCGCAGTAGGTGGCTCGACGTGACGAAGGGAGGTCGTCACGGCGGACCGGCTGGACGACTGCGTGGAGGAGTGGACCGAGGACCTGGTCCGCAGCGCACCGCTCTCGGTTCGGGCCATCAAGGAGGCCACGCTCAAATCCGTCTACCTGTCCTTGGAGGAGGCTTTCACCACCGCATACGGCTGCGAGGAGCCGGGAGGTCGCGGCGAGCATTCCCGGCAGCGCGTACACCGAGATCCCCGGATGCGGGCACTACGGATACCTGAAGCAGGCGGCCGCCGTGAAGACGGCGCTCATCGATTTCTTCGGCGGTCGGCAGCCCTGATCTCAGCGGATCGGCGCGACCGCATGCTCGGACCCGTCGGCGGCAGGCTGGGGGCGGCTGCTCATGGCGGGGAACGTGACCGTGATGGACAGACCGCCCTCGCGCCGTGCCCGGGTGCTGATCGTGGCGCCGTGCGCATGGGCGATGGCCTGCACGATCGACAGCCCGAGCCCGAGCCCGAGCCCGAGCCCGAGCCCCTCGGCGCGCGCCTCCCGGGTGGCTTCCAGCCGCTGGAACGGCTGGAAGAGCCGGTCGACCGCGGGCGGCGGAACCACCGGGCCGGTGTTGGTGACCACCAGCGTCGCATGACCGTCCACCGTCCCTGTGGCCACGTCGATCCGGCCGAGCGGGGCGTTGTGACGGAGCGCGTTGTCCACCAGATTCGTCACCAGACGCTCCGTCAGATTCCGGTGGCCGGCCGCCATCGCCGGGGAGATGGACGGATGCAACGTGATGTTCCGGTACTTCGCATCGTCCCACCTGGCGTCGATCACCTCATGGGTCAGCCGGGCCAGATCGAACGGCTCACGGACATCGATCCCCGCATTGCCCCGGGTCAGTGTGAGTAGAGCCTCGATCAGCCGCTCCTGCTGACGCCCGGCGACCAGGATCCGCTCGTGCGCCCTGCGCAGCGAATCCACCGTCGCATCCGGGTCGACCAGCGCGACCTGCCCGAGCGCCCGCTGACGGGCCAGCGGCGTACGCAGCTCATGGGACGCGTTCGCGACGAACTGGCGCTGCGCCTGGAACGAGTCCTCCAGCCTGCCGAGGAGCCTGTCGAAGGTGTCGCCGAGCTCCGTCAGCTCATCACCGGGACCCTCCAGCGCCAGCCGCTGATGCAGGCTTGTCGCCGAGATGTCCCGCGCTGTCGCCGTGATCGTCCGCAACGGACGCAGCATCCGGCCGGCGACGACCCACCCCAGCACGACCGAGATCACCGACATCAGCGCGAGCGCTATGCCCGACTGGACGAGCAGTTGATGTATCACCTCGGACTTCTGATGCGCCAGAGCCTTCTCCTGCTGGGCCGACAGCACGTCCAGCGCGCCCTGCCTACCGCCTCTCTGCCCCGATCCCGGCGACACGAAGGGCCCGACGGCCCCACTGGGCGGCTTCACGCCCCCGCCGGGTGCGAAGGCGTAACCCTCGGCGGGCGCCCCCGAGACCGCGTGACGCACCAGGAAATATGTGGCCGCCAGCAGGGTCGCCCCGGAGACGAGGAACAGCACTCCGTACAGAAGCGTCATCCGAAGCCGTACGGTGCGACGAGGCAGATGCGGACGGGTCATGCGGCTCGTGAGCCGGGCGATGACAGGCATGGGCTCCTCAGATCCGGTAGCCACGCTTGGCGACGGTCTCGATGACAGCGGGATCGCCGAGCTTGGCCCGCAGCCGGCTGATCGTGATCTTCACGGCGCTGGTGAACGGGTCGGCGGCCTCGTCCCACACTCGTTCCAGCAGCTCCTCGGCCGACACCGCCCGACCCTTCGAGGCCAACAGCAGCTCCAGCACTCCGAACTCCTTGGGCGCCAGCTCCAGCGCCCGATCCCCCCGCCGGGCCTTGCGCCGAGCCGTGTCGACCTCCAGGTCACCATGGCGCAGCACCGGCGGAACAGCCGGATGGGCCCGTCGCGCCAGCGCACCGATCCGCGCCACCAGAACCGGGAAGTCGAACGGCTTGGGCAGATAATCGTCGGCCCCCAGGCTCAGCCCGTCCACCAGATCCTCCGCCGTGGACGCCGGCCCGGCCCGAACAGGCGCGCGGAGCGAGGAAGCGGTCCGAAGCCTCTAGGTGCTGTCCTGACGATCTTCGTGGATCAGCCCGGGGCGTCTGGTGCGGTGCATCGCAAGGCGGAGGATCGTCCTCGTACTGGACGTACTTGGGCGACGCAACGATCGCCGCCATGGCACCCGCATCGTCCATTGACTTTGCGCCGCGGGCATTGGAAAGTCTGCTGAGCGTACGCAGCCGGTGAGTCCACCCATGACCCGGCGCACCCCGCATCCTGCTCTTCGCCTGCCTGCAGCGCTCCTTCTTCCGGGGCGTCGGCGAAGGCGCCGTCAAGGGCTGCCTGCCCCCGAGCCGCGGCCACCCCGCACCACGAGAACCTGGACACCTGTACCGTATGTCTCACTCCCCGCTGCGCTTCGGCGTCAACTACACGCCGACCCAGGGCTGGTTCCACCACTGGCTGGACTTCGACCTCGACGCGGTCCGCGCCGACCTGGACTCGATCGCCGCACTCGGCCTCGACCACATCCGGGTCTTCCCGCTCTGGCCGCTCTTTCAGCCCAACCGCACCCTGATCCGGCCGCGCGCCGTCGAACAGCTGGTCCAGCTCGTCGACGCCGCCGCCGAGCGCGGGCTCGACGTCAACGTGGACGGACTGCAAGGCCACCTGTCGAGCTTCGACTTCCTGCCCGCGTGGACGCAGACCTGGCACCGGCGGAACATCTTCACCGACCCGGACGTGGTGGCGGGCCAGGCCGTGTATGTGCGTACGCTCGCCGCCGCCCTCGCCGACCGCCCGAATTTCATCGGGATGACCCTGGGCAACGAGATCAGCCAGTTCTCGGGCCCTCCGCACCCCGACCCGGACCCCATCACCCCTGCGCAGGCGAGCAGTTGGCTGCGTACTCTGCTCGACGCCTGCGGGGAGGGGGCGCCCGGCAAGATGCACCTGCATGCCGAGTACGACGCCGCCTGGTACCAGGACGACCACGCGTTCACCCCCGCCCACGCCGCCCGGATCGGCGCTGTCACCGCCGTGCACTCCTGGGTCTTCAACGGCACCGCCCAACGGCACGGCCGCACCGGCACCGCCACCGAGCACCACGCCGCCTATCTGATCGAACTGTCCAAGGCGTGGGCTGCCGAACCGCACCGGCCGGTCTGGCTGCAGGAGGTCGGTGCCCCCTCCCCACTCATCCCCGCGGAGCACGCTGCCGAGTTCACCGAGGCGACTGTTGCGAACGCACTGGACTGCGAGGACGTGTGGGGTGTCACCTGGTGGTGCTCCCACGACGTGTCCCGCGCTCTGGCCGACTTCCCCGAACTCGAATACGAGCTGGGTCTGTTGACCAACGATCGGCAGGTAAAACCGGCCGGGGAGGCCATCGCCCGGATGGTCGAGGAGCGGCGGGGGGCGGCCGTACGGCCGGCTCCCCGCACCACGGCCCTGGTGGTCGACACCGGCGACGACGAGACCGCGCCCCGTCGCTCGACGTGCGCTCCCGGCGGCGCGTTTTTCGAGGCGTTCGCCCGGCTCACCGCGGACGGGGTCCGGCCCACGGCCGTCCTCGCGAGCCAGGCCGGGAACACGGAGCACTTGGCCGCGCGGGGTATCACCGACGTCCTCACCCCGGACCAGGTTCGCTGAACCCTCCCGGTGCACCCCGCGCGCCCGGCATCCTGGCCAAGTTCGAGGCCTGCAACCACCGCTTCGTCCACGTGGTGGAGCCGGGCTGGGGCGTCGCGCTCGTCAACGACTCGACGTACGGCCACGGCCTGACCCGTCCCTCACCGCCCTTCGATCTGCTGCGGCACAGGCCGAGCCTCGTGTGGAGGCGTTACCCGATTGCAGATCCTAGGGTGCTTAGATTAAAACTAATATCCCTAGGAAGAGGTGTGCATGGCGCGGGCCGGACTGACGGCGGAGCGGGTGACAATTGCGGGCGCTGAGCTGGCGGACGAGGTCGGGTTCGATCACTTGACCATGTCTCAGGTGGCGCGGCGGCTCGGCGTGAGAGATGCGAGTCTCTACGCGCACGTTCGCAGTCTCGAGGATCTGCGTGGGCGGATCGCGCTGTTGGCGGCGGATGAGAAGACCATCCGTATCGCGGAGGCGACGGCCGGGCGGGCGGGTAAAGACGCGCTGGTCGCGTTTGCGGACGCCTGGCGGAACTACGCCCGCCGGCACCCGGGCCGCTATGTGGCGACGCAGATCCCCATCGAGATTGATCCTGAGCTGGCCGCAAACGCGCCCGGGCCGCGGCGTGCAGTCGAGCTGACATACAGCATGCTGCGCGGCTACGGATTGGCCGAGCCGGATCTGACCGACGCGGTCCGATTGCTGCGCAGCACGTTCCACGGATTCGTGGCTCTGGAGGCTGCGGGCGGCTTCGCGCACAAGCGTTCACCGCAGGAGTCCTGGGCCCGCGCCCTCGAGGCCCTGCACACCCTTCTGGAGCACTGGCCCCACTCCACAGAAGGAGACTCCGAATGACCGAGTCGACCGTCCAGACCTTGCGCGTGAACGGCGCAACCCTGCAGTACGAGGTGCGTGGCCAGGGCCCGCTCCTGCTTCTGATCCCCGGAGGAACGGGCGGTGCCGCCTCCATGGAGGCTGTTGCCGCCGACCTGGCCGACGCATACACCGTGGCCACCTACGACCCTCGCGGCATCTCCCGGAGCACGCTGGACCACCCCGAGGCCGAGCAGCGGGTGGAGGAGCACGCCGATGACGCGTTCCGGCTGCTGGAACTGCTGTCGCCCGGTGAGCCTGGCCGGGTGTTCGGCGCCAGCTCGGGGGCGATCGCGGCCCTGCATCTGCTCATCGCCCACCCGGAACGCGTGGAACGCGTCGTGGCGCACGAACCGCCAGTGGTGGAGGTTCTCCCGGACGCCGCCGTACACCGCGCGCTCCTCGCGCGTGTACAGAAGACGTTCCGAACCCAGGGGCTCATGCCGGCGATGGCCGTGTTCGCCGCAGGCATGCAGAAGGACGGTGACACCACCGAGCCTGAGGCCGAGGTCGAGCTCCCGCCGCAAGCAGCGGCGCGGGCCGAGCAGACCATGGGCGACCTGTCGTACTTCGTCGGACGGATCGTGCCGAGTTTCATGTCCTACGCCCCGGACATCCACCGGCTCAAGGCCTTGTCGGATCGGCTCGTACTCGCCTGCGGGCAGGACTCACGCGGCGAGCTGCCCTACCGGCCGGCCGCTTTCCTGGCCGAGTGTCTCGGCACGGAACTCCTGCACTTTCCCGGCGGGCATATCGGCCTGACCACGCATCCCGCCGAGTTCGGCGCACTCCTGCGCAAGGCACTCCGCGCCTGAAGAGACGAACCGCGGCCTGCCCGGATGAGCCTGCGCGCGGCGGCGCGGAGCCGGCCGGGGGTGGCATCGCTGACCGGGCCGCGGCCGCGGCTGCGTCCGAGACGTCCGTCGTGCAGTACGTCTGCCGCAGCCCGACCCGCGCGAGCATCACGTCCTCGGTGCGGACACCTGGTGGCGCTCGTGCCGTGATTCGCGGCGGCCCCTGGCCGGTGTGAGGCGGGTTCTCGCACGGCGGTCGAGCGCACGACATGCTCGCCCGCCGCACCGAGGGCCCGCCGCCTGCTCCGGCACCCCGGTGCGAAGCGTCAGAGGCGGGCCAAGGGGCGTCGGGCGATCGATAGTTTGCTCGATGGTCAAACGATCAGTAAGAACCGCCCCGCTCGCACAACGCGTCCCTCAACTTCGCCAGGTGCATCAACGGCGTCTATTCTCAGCGAGTTACGCCGTTGACCAGGCGGGAAGAGCGGGGGATTCACACCATCATGAGCGGTACGAACGGGGACGGACGCGACGAGCGGGACGACGGCGTCGACGGGGGTATCAAGCCGCTCGCCGTGAGCGATCCCGCGCGCATCGGGCCGTATCTGCTGCTTGGGCGGCTTGGTGCCGGTGGCATGGGGCGGGTGTTCCTCGCGCGGTCGGACAGCGGGCGGACCGTGGCCGTGAAGGTGGTGCACGAAGAGCACGTGTCCGACGAGCAGTTCAGGGCGCGGTTCCGAAGGGAGATCGAAGCGGCACGGAGGGTCGATGAGCGGTACACGGCGCCGGTGCTCGACGCGGGTCCGGGCGACGAACCGCCGTGGGTCGCCACGGGGTATGTTCCCGGGCTCTCCCTGGAGCAAGTCGTCCGAATGTACGGGCCGTTGCCGACTGCGTCCCTGCACTGCCTCGCCGACGGGTTGCTGAAGGCGCTCAAGGACATTCACGGCGCCGGGATCGTGCACCGCGACTTGAAGCCGTCCAACGTGATGCTCACCGTGGATGGCACGAAGGTCATCGACTTCGGGATCGCGCGGGCGCTCGAGACGTCCGTCGAGTCCTTGTTGACCAGTACGGGGATGGTCATCGGCTCACCGGGGTTCATGTCGCCGGAGCAGGTGCGCGGGCAGCGCGCGGGGGTCAAGAGCGACGTGTTCACCCTCGGGTGCGTGCTGACGTATGCGGCGACGGGGCAGCTGCCGTTCGGGCAGGAGGCAAGCAATCAGCACGCGGTGATGTTCCAGATCGTGGAGGGCGAGCCCGACCTGACGCGTGTCGAGGACGCCGCGCTGCGGGCTCTCATCGCCCGGTGCCTGACGAAGGGCATCGACCAACGGCCGGACGTCGACCAGCTGTTGGAGGACCCCGAGCGGCCGCGTCCCCGCGCCGCGCGCGGTGCCTGGCTGCCTGCCGGCGTCGTCGCGCACCTCGCGCAGCAGTCCGCACGGCTGCTCGACGCCGAGGCGGCGCCGCTGCGGGAGGAGCCCGTGGACCTGGCGACGGTCGGGCTGCGGCCGAAGAACGGGCCTCCCGAAGCCGTCCCGGCGGACAACGACACCACGACGCGACGGCGGGAGCAGGAACGGCGGCCCCGTCGGCGCCGCAGGCTCATCGTTCTGCCCATCGTTGCCGTCATCACCGTCGGCGGCGGCTCGATCGTCCTGCTCCAGACCTTCGGGGGCGATGGCGGGGACGGAACACACGCCCAGTCACCGGGCAGCAGCGCGAGCGCCACTCCGGACGGCAGCAACTCACCGAGCACGCCCAGCAGTTCACCTTCCAAGGAAGGGAAAGGGAAGGGCGGGGGTGACGGCAAGGGCAAGGGCGGCGAGAAGGGGCAGGACAGCGAGAAGGGGCCGGGTAGGCCGAACGCCCAGGGGAGCGTCAGCAGTTCATCCGGTGGCAGCAGTGGCTCCGACAGCGGCGGCGCCGGAACCCGCGGGGGGACCGGGTCTACGGGGTCGTCCGGCTCTACGGGGTCGGGCGGCGGAGATTCGTCCGGCTCCGGCGGCTCGTCCTCTGGCTCGCGGCCGCCCGCCCTGAAGAGCTACAAGGCTGCGTACACCAACTCCTGTGTCGGTGCGTGTGACATGCCGATCAAGGTGAGCTGGTCGGCGATCTCCCGAGCGACCAGGTACGACATCCACTACACCAACACAGGCAGCAACTTCACCAAGAAGAACGTCGACACCACCTACTCAACCGGCAACACCAGCTACACGATCAAGGGTCCGTACTCCGGTGACGAGATCTGTGTCACGGTGCGCGCGGCCAACGAGCACGGCGCCTCCGCCTGGGCGGAGACCTTGTGTGACACGGTGCCCTACTGACCGATCGGCCAGACCGTCGAGGCGAGCCGTGAGCGTCGAGGCGTTTCGGCGATCACGGCGCCATTACTTGCCCTTGTCTTCCGCGAGGGTGTGCGCGACGAGGGCGTTGGCGTGGCCGTGGCCGAGGCCGTGCTCGGCCTTGAGCCAGGAGACCAGCTCCATGTGCTTGGTCAGGGGCGAGGAGCGGATGAGGTCCTTCCACTCCGGGATCGGCCGGCCGTACGTCTTCTCGATCGACGGAAAGTAACTGGCGGGGCCCTTCGCGGTTTCAGTCATGATCATAGTCTGCCACGGTGCACCGGTCGTTGTCGGGTACGCCGTCGGTCGCTGACCGGCCACCTCCGCGTCATGACCAGGTCGTCGGGTTCCCGATGGACCGTGCTTAGCTGGAGCCATGATCGATGACTTCCTTGCCGGGGACCTGACCGAGGTCGAGGAGGCGGTCCGCGCAGCGGCCGCCGCCGAGATCATGCCGCGCTACCGACAGCTCGCCGCACACGAGATCGTCGAGAAGAGCGGTCCGCATGACCTCGTCACCACCGCCGACCGCCTTGCGGAGGAACACCTCACCGCGTCCCTGACGCGGCTGCTCCCCGGTTCAGTGGTCGTCGGTGAGGAGGCGGTCCACGCCGATCCGAAGGTGTACGACGCCCTGGGCGGCGACGCACCGGTCTGGATCGTCGATCCGGTCGACGGGACCCGCCAGTTCGTCCGCGGCGAACCCGGCTTCTGCACCCTCGTCGCCCTCGCCCACCGCGGCGAACTCCTTGCCTCGTGGACGTACGCCGCGGCCCTGAACGAGATGGCGGTCGCGGTACGCGGCCGGGGAGCCGTGCTCAATGGTGTGCCGATACGCTCTGGATCGCCCGCGCCCGGCGCCGCACTCGACGTCGCGATGTCGCACCCGGACTACACCACCGACGCCCAGAAGCAGGCCCTGCTGGGCCTGTTCATCGACGGCATCCACGCCCGTCCGTGCGGCTCCGCGGGCCTCGAATACCTGGCCGTCGCCCGCGGCGACCAGGACGCGGTCGCCTTCAGCTGGGAGTACGCCTGGGACCATGCGGCGGGCCTGCTCCTGGTCACCGAGGCGGGCGGCGCCCAGGCCACGCTCTCGGGTGCCCCGTTCCGCATCGCCGGGGGCAACGACCTGCCGTTCACGGCCGCCCGCGACAAGGCGACGGCCGAACGGATCCTGGCGGCGCTGCGTGCCGGGGGCTGACCTTCCCTGGCGGGGCCCCGGTCAGGCGATGAGCGCGCGGGTCACCGCGGCGAGCCGGGCCCGAGCCAGCGGGTCGTGCGGCTGCTCATGGGCGGTGGTGTCCGTGAACCGGTCGACGTACTGCCCGGAATGGGGTCCGGTGGCCCGGTCGGCACACCCGTGGCATCAGAGGATGCCTGGAATCCTGGCTCAGCAAAGCCGGCCGGAGAGCGCTGCGGATCGCCGACGAGCAGGCGGTACGGATCGAACGCCGGTTTGCCGACCCCGGAGGAACGCGACACCCTGCGCGACCTGCTCGCACGCTGCGTCACCGCCATCCGGAACGACTGAGCGGCAGCGGCTACGCCACTCGGTGCAGCACCAGGCAGAACGGGTGCCCAGCCGGATCGGCGTAGATCCGCCACGGCCGCTCGGCGTCCGCCTCCCCGCCCCCGCTCCCGTCGTCGAGCACGGCCGCGCCCGCCGCGACGACCTCCGCCTGCGCCGCGTCCAGATCGGGCACACCGAAGTCCAAGTGGAACTGCTGGGGCCGCGCCGGATCCGGCCACTGCGGCGGCCGGTGGTCCGCCACTCGCTGGAACGCCAGGACGAGACCGGCGTCTGTGTGCAGCGTCGACCAGTTCTCGTCGAGCGCCCACCGCCGGTCCGGCTCGTTCACCCGGCCGCCGAGGACCGACCGGTAGAACTCGGCCAGGCGTACGGGATCGGGGCAGTCAAGCACCACGCACTGAAGTTCGGCGATCATGTCAGCATCCTAAAATGCGCCCGGTCCGCGGCCGAACCCCTTTTTCACCCGAGAACCGCCCGCACGTCGCGGACCACGGACGCCGCCGTCTCCACCGCGGCCGAGTCCAGGCCGCGCAGTGCCCCACCGACGCGCTCGGCGAAGTCCGCCGGAGTCTGCGGCAGCAGCGCTGCCGCGGCCAGCGCCCCCTTCTCGTTCAGGCACCAGGTGCGGTGGTGGGCGTGGAGAGCCTGCGCCAGAATGCCGAATGCCCGCGACAGACAGAGCGCGACATGGAGCGTGTCCCCGGAGGACGCCGACTTGCGTGCCGCCGTGACGGAGAAGTCCGCCTCCCACGCGGCGTCGCAGAGCGCCCTGCGCAGGGGCTCCGGACAGTCGCGCGTCTGCTGTTGAAGTTCCGTCAATTCGCCGTAGGGGTCGGCAAGTACGCGGCCCAGGGCGACCTCGCCCGGATAGCAGGGCGACCAGAAGCCCAGCGGGTGGCCGGGCTGGACGCCCACCTCGAAGCGGCCCTCGCGGCAGTCGGACCAGACACTCTCGACCCGGTCCAGATCGCGAAGGATCCAGTCCACCGCCGTGCCGTCCACCCGCAGCCAGGCGCCGCCGTTGACCCATGGACCCCAGCCGCCCGGACCGGCCACCTCCACCGGGGAGCCCTGCGCCTGAAAGGCGAGTGCGGTCAGGGCGACCAGGTCGAGTGTCCCGCGGTAGTAGACGCCGAGATCCCAGTCGGAGTCCGGGCGATGCGTCGAGCGGGCGCGGCTGCCGCCGATGGCGACGGCCCGGACGCCGGACACCGCGGTCAGCCGGGCGGCCATGCCATCGACCATCGATGCGCCAGCTCGTTCTTCTGCCGATTCCGTATTCATCGGCCCGGACGGTACCCGCGGTTCGGCTGTCGGCGCAGCGGAATATCCTGGAGTTTCTTGCCGTCGGCTGACGAAGGAGTCCGAAGGTGCCATCGATGCTCGATGCCGTCGTCGTGGGGGCGGGCCCCAACGGACTGACCGCCGCAGCCGAACTGGCCCGCCGGGGCTTCTCCGTGGAAGTGTTCGAGGCGCAGGAGACGGTCGGGGGCGGCGCCCGCACCGAGGAGCTCACACTCCCCGGCTTCCGCCACGACCCGTGTTCAGCCGTGCATCCGCTGGGCATCGGCTCGCCCGCGTTCGCCCGGATGCCGCTCGGCCGGCACGGCCTGGAGTGGCTCCAGCCGGAGCTGTCGCTCGCTCACCCCTTCCCGGACGGCTCCGCCGCCGTGCTCACCGGTTCGGTGGGGGAGAGCGCCATGTCGCTCGGACCGCAGGACGCGGGGGCGTACCGCAGGCTGCTCGCCCCGTACCTCGGCCACTGGGACACGCTCGCGGAGGACTTCCTGCGCACGCCGTGGATCGGGCTGCCGCGCGATCCGTACCGCTGGGTCCGGTTCGGGCTGGACGCGATCCAGCCCGCCACGCTCCTCGCCCGCCGGTTCCGGGGCGCGAAGGCGCGCGGCCTGTTCGCCGGGCTCGCCGCCCACGCCATAGCCCCCACCAGCGGCCTTGCGACCGGCGGCATCGCGCTGCTCTTCGCCGTCGCCGCCCACGAGAACGGCTGGCCGGTGCCGCGCGGCGGCTCACAGGCCATCTCGGACGCCCTCGCCTCGTACGTGGGTGAACTGGGCGGCACGATCCGTACCGGCACGGAGGTCAAGCGCCTCGACGAACTCCCGCCCGCCCGTGCCTATGTCTTCGACACCTCGCCGACCGCCCTCGCGCGGATCGCCGGACTGGGTCAGGCCTACCGCGGCTACCGGTACGGCGCCTCCTGCTTCAAGATCGACTATGCGCTGTCCGGCCCCGTCCCCTGGACTGCGAAGGAGGCCCGGCGGGCCGGCACGGTCCACGTCGGGCCCACGGCGGGCGAGATCGACAGCGCGATGCGGGCGGCCGTGGCGGGCCGCGACCCGAGCGTGCCGTTCCTGATCACCGCACAGCCCAGCCTGGTCGACCCGTCCCGCGCGCCCGAGGGCCGTCACATCTTCTGGGTGTACGGACATGTCCCGGCGGGCTGGGAGGGCGACGCCACCGAGGTCATCGAGAGGCAGTTGGAGCGGTTCGCCCCCGGCTTCCGTGATCTGGTCCTCGCCCGCGCTGTCGCGGGCCCTCCCCAACTCGCCGCGCGCAACGCCAATTACGTCGGCGGCGACATCGCGTGCGGTGCGTTCGCCGGTCTGCAGACGGTGATCCGGCCCAAGCTCGCCCGCGTGCCGTACGCGACGGCGCACCCGGCGGTGTTCCTGTGCTCCTCGGCCACCCCGCCCGGGCCCGGCGTGCACGGAATGTCCGGCCACCACGCGGCGAAGGCGGTGTGGCACAGGCTCCGCGCGACCTGAGGGCAGGCCGAAGAGGCTGCGGGGCAAGCTGCCCGAGCACACCGCCCGGCGAACCTCGGCTGCCACCGGCGTCCTGCCCGGCCGGTCATGCGGCACGCCTGGCGCCTTGCAGGTGAACGTGCGGTACGGCGCAGCTCCTGTCCCGCGGAGCAGCCCCGGGAACGGCATGATGGGAGCATGCAGACACCCCCGCCCGTCACGGTGACCCTGGTCCGCGGCGACATCACCCTGCAGTCCGTCGACGCCATCGTCAATGCCGCGAACTCCTCGCTGCTCGGCGGCGGCGGAGTCGACGGCGCGATCCACCGGCGCGGCGGCCCGGAGATCCTCGCCGCCTGCCGCGAGCTGCGCGCCTCGCACTACGGAAAAGGGCTACCGACCGGTCAGGCGGTAGCGACCACGGCAGGGAAGCTCGACGCCCGATGGGTGATCCATACGGTCGGGCCGGTATGGAGCAGCGCCGAGGACCGCTCCGCGCTGCTGGCCTCCTGTTACCGGGAATCACTGGGGGTGGCCGCCGAGCTGGGTGCGCGGACCGTCGCCTTCCCCGCGATCTCGACCGGCATCTACGGCTGGCCCCTGGACGACGGCGCGCGGATCGCCGTCCGCACGGTCCTGGCGGAGGCGGGAGCTCCGGTGGAGGAGGTGCGATTCGTTCTGTTCGACGCACATGCGTACAGGGAGTTCGAAGAGGCCCTGGCAGCGGAAGGCTGATGTCGGATTTCCGCCAGCCCGGCGCTGTCGGGTGGCTCATGCTTGAGCCATGTACACCGACACCGAGCGCTGCGTACGGGCCGTCCAGTCCAAGGACGCCCGCTTCGACGGCTGGTTCTTCACGGCGGTCCTGACCACCAGGATCTACTGCCGTCCGAGCTGCCCCGTCGTGCCGCCCAAGGTCGAGAACATGACCTTCTATCCCAGCGCCGCCGCCTGCCAGCAGGCCGGGTTCCGGGCGTGCAAACGGTGCCGGCCCGACACCAGTCCCGGCTCCCCGGAGTGGAACGCCCGCGCCGACTCCGTCGCCCGTGCGATGCGGCTCATCGGGGACGGGGTTGTCGACCGCGAGGGCGTGCCGGGGCTGGCCGCCCGGCTCGGCTACTCCGCCCGGCAGATCGAGCGGCAGCTGCTCGCCGAGCTGGGTGCCGGTCCGCTCGCCCTGGCCCGCGCCCAGCGCGCCCAGACCGCCCGGCTGCTCATCGAGACGACCGAACTCCCCATGGCCGACGTGGCGTTCGCGGCCGGCTTCTCGTCCGTCCGTACCTTCAACGACACCGTCCGTGAGGTCTTCGCGCTCGCGCCGAGCGAGCTGCGCACCCGCGCTGCCCGGTCCGCGAAACCGCCGGCGACGCCGGGAGTGATCACGCTTCGGCTGCCGTACCGGGCCCCGCTCAATCCCTCCAACCTCTTCGGTCATCTCGCCGCGACCGCGGTCCCCGGCGTCGAGGAGTGGCGCGACGGCGCCTACCGCCGGACGCTCACCCTCCCGTACGGGCACGGCATCGTCGCCCTCACTCCGCGCCCCGACCACATCGCGTGCCGGCTCTCGCTCACCGACCCGCGCGATCTCACCCTCGCCATCAGCCGCTGCCGCTGGCTGCTCGACCTGGACGCCGACCCGGTGGCCGTCGACGATCAGCTGCGGGCCGATCCGCTGCTCGCCCCGCTGGTCGACAAGGCGCCGGGGCGGCGAGTGCCGCGTACCGTCGACGGGGCGGAGTTCGCTGTACGGGCGGTGCTCGGCCAGCAGGTCTCGACCGCTGCCGCCCGCACCCACGCGGCCCGCCTGGTCACCGCCCACGGCGTCTCCGTCGACGACCCCGAGGGCGGTCTCACCCACCTCTTCCCGACGCCGGAAGAGCTCGCCGGGCTCGACCCCGAGCAGCTCGCGCTGCCGCGCAGCCGCCGCACCACCCTCACGACCCTCGTCGGCGCCCTCGCCGACGGCTCGCTGCCACTCGGCACCGACACCGACTGGGAGAGGACCCGGGCCGAACTGATCACCCTGCCCGGCTTCGGCCCCTGGACCGTCGAGGTCATCGCGATGCGGGCGCTCGGCGACCCGGACGCCTTCCTCCCCACCGACCTCGGCATCCGGCGGGCGGCGGAGGAACTCGGTCTCCCGTCGACCCCCGCGGCGCTGACCGCGCGCGCGGCGGCCTGGCGTCCCTGGCGGGCGTACGCAGTCCAGTATCTTTGGACCGTCGACGATCACCCCATCAATCACCTTCCCGTATAAGGGAGTTCACTCATGACTGCGACACGCGCCGCGACCCGGCAGCACACGGTCGTCGACAGCCCGTACGGTCCATTGACCCTCGTCGCCACCGACGGCGTCCTCTCGGGCCTCTATATGACCGGGCAGCGGCACCGCCCGCCCGAGGAAACCTTCGGCGACCCGGACCCGCGCCCCTTCACGGAGACGGTCCGCCAGCTGGACGCCTACTTCGCGGGCGAGCTGCGGGAGTTCGACCTGCCTCTGCACCTGGACGGCACCCCGTTCCAGCGCAGCGTCTGGGAACAGCTCCGGTCGATCCCGTACGGCGAGACACGCTCGTACGGGGAACTCGCCGAAAACCTGGGCAAGCCGGGCGCCTCCCGCGCTGTGGGCCTGGCCAACGGCAAGAACCCGGTCGGGATCATCGTCCCCTGCCACCGAGTCATCGGAGCGTCGGGCAGCCTCACCGGCTACGGCGGCGGACTCGACCGCAAGCAGCGGCTGCTGGCCTTCGAGAACGGCACGGAGGGCGACACACCGGCGCTTTTCTAGGGCGTGTTTCGAAAGTAGCGTCCTCCGCCCGTAGGGCGGGCCAGACGCCGCCTGGCAGACGGGGCTTTCGAAACACGCCCCGGGCACGCCGAAGCCCGGCGGACGCACGGGGCGGCCGTCGGGCTTCGTGGTGGCTGCGTCATGGAACCGGCTCAGGCCATGAATATCTCGACGACCGACCAGATCGCCAGCCCCAGCATGCACAGGCCACCGATGTGCTGCACCGTCTTGAGCGGCACCCGCTTGGCGATGAAGCGCCCGGCGACCAGCGCCAGCGCCGAGACGGACATCAGAGCGGCCGCGGATCCGATGGCCGTGGACCAGGTGCCGTTGCTGGCGGCCAGGTTGGCGGTGGTGATCTGGGTGAGGTCACCCCATTCGCTGATGAACACCGCCATGAACGCGGTCGAGTAGACCGGCCAGAAGCCGGTCACGGTCTTGGTTTCGCTCTCCTCGTCGCCGTCGCCGCCCCCGTTGCGCAGCAGCATGAACGCGCCGAACCCGAAGAGGGCGGCCGAGACGAGCTTGACGATCCAGTCGGGCAGCAGCCCGATCAGACCGCCCGCGCCGACGGCGATCGCGACATGCACGAGGAACGCGGACGAGGTGCCGAACCAGACGTAGAGCGGCCGCATGCGCGTGCCCATGGCCAGCGACGCGAACATGGTCTTGTCGGGGAGTTCCGCGAGGAAGATCAGCCCGAAGGCGGTGACGATCGCCAGGGGGTCGAGATGCATTCCGGGTGGCTTTCTGTGAGAGCCGGGCCCGGGCCTTTCCGCGAAGCGCCACTCGGGCTTTTCGGAGGACCACTCGGCCCGGCATGACCGCAGCGCCCACAGGGTGTGGGCGTGTCATACCTGACCGAAGGTCTCGCCCGCCCGTAATGATCTACGAGCCCGGCCACCGGGAACCCGGGGGTTCCAGTGTGTCGACGACCGGTTTGCGGGGCTACTCCCCTTCGCAGCCACCCACCTTACCTCACCGGTTCACTCGGCCGCCGAGAGAGGGGTGCAGGTGTTCGATTGCGGAGAGTGCTCGATAGGGTCCCACGGTGATCATCCGCGCCACCACCTGGAGCGTTCCCGCATGAGCCGCCGCACGCGCAAGGCCTCCGCGCCCGCCCAGGGCGCGCCCCGCCCCACCATCAGCGTATGCCGCGGCTGCTGCTGCGGTACGCCGAAGATCCCGGACGTGGACCATGCCGGACAGCTCGCCACGCTGCGCCGGTCACTCGGCGAGGTCGCCACGGTGCGGGCCGTTGAATGTCTGGACGCGTGCGAGCAGGCCAATGTGATGGTCGTGCAGCCGTCGGCCGAGGGCAGGCGGGCGGGTGGCCGCCCGGTCTGGCTCGGGCTGGTCAACGACCCGGATGCCGTCGCCGACATTGTCACCTGGGTCGAGGCGGGTGGCCCCGGCCTCGCGGACGCCCCCGACATTCTCGACCTCTACACGTTCCGGCCCTCGCGCCGCATCGCGCAGGAACTGGACAGGGCCTAGGGCGTGTTTCGAAAGGAGCGTCGTCCGCCCGTAGGGCGGGCCGGGCGGCGTCTGGTGCGTGCGATCGCACGGCGGAGGGTCGCCCCGATACTGGGCGTATCGGGGCGGGCCCGACAACGCAGCGAGCGTGCGTGCCAGACGCCGCCCGGCAGGCGGGACTGTCGAAACACGCCCTAGCCGTCGGTCCCCGTGGCTGCCTCGGTGGACAGCCGCGCGAGCAGCGACGGCAGCGCGGTCCCGATGGGCTCGCGGATCGTCTCCTGCGCCAGTTCGTCGTACGGCGTCGGCTCGGCGTTCACCACGATCAGCCGCGCCCCGTGCTCCGCCGCGATCCCGGCCAGCGACGCGGCGGGCTGTACCTGCAGCGTCGTACCGACCGCGATGAACACGTCGCACGCCTTCGCGATCGACATCGCCTCGCTCAGCACCACAGGATCGAGCCGCTCACCGAACATGACGGTCGCCGACTTCAGGATGCCGCCGCAGACTGTGCACGCCGGGTCCTCCTCACCCGCCTCCACCCGGGTCAGCGCCGCAGCCATCGGCGAGCGGGCATGGCAACGGGTGCAGACCACCTGACGCGCGGTGCCGTGCAGTTCCAGCACCTTACGAGCGGGCATGCCGGCGAGCTGGTGCAGGCCGTCCACGTTCTGTGTGATCACCCGAACCGGGATGCCGGACTTCTCGAGCTCGGCGACGGCCCGGTGTGCGGCGTTCGGCTCGGCCTTGAGCGTGCGGTTCTTGCGCCGCATCTGCCAGGACCGACGCCGGATCTCCGGATCGTTCATGTAGTACTCGTACGTCACGAGCTTCTCGGCCTCGGGATCCCGCCGCCACAGCCCGTTCGGACCGCGATAATCAGGGATCCCGGAATCGGTGGAGATACCTGCGCCGCTGAGTATGGCTACGAGAGGGCTGTTCATAGGCTGAGAGTAGGACGCCTGCCTGCTCGGAGCGAGTGGGTATCGGGTGAGCCTGTTGGGTGTCGGTGATGCTGGTTACCGAGGTCGACTGCGCCGTCTGCCCGCAGAAGGATACGGCCATACAAATCGGCCCGACCGGCAAGTAGTTGCTCCCTTTGGCAGTCAAGAACGCAGGTCCGACGCCCGCTTCGAGTGGTCACGCGCACTGACGTGGGCGAGGCACTCGATCGGGTGATGGAGGCGCTGGCGGGGGTGAGCGAGGAGCAGCTGGTCGCCGAGCCGGCTGCGGCTGGTGCTTCTCGCTCTCGTCCGTCGGCGCCGTTGGCGGCTACCCGGGACGCCGCTACCGAGCCCTGTCGGTAGCTCTCGGATCGTCTCCAAGGTGGAGTGGGTGGTGCTGACAACTTCCTTACGGACGATTACTGTGACGACCTGTCGGAACAGCGGGACGCAGCGGCACACGATGCCGATACGGGATGAATGACCGTGAGTCAGGAGG
Organism: Streptomyces sp. NPDC051020; assembly: GCF_040683105.1. Taxonomy (NCBI): domain Bacteria; kingdom Bacillati; phylum Actinomycetota; class Actinomycetes; order Kitasatosporales; family Streptomycetaceae; genus Streptomyces; species Streptomyces sp. NPDC051020. The sequence continues at coordinate 17,842 of NZ_JBFBCG010000018.1, forward strand.
TCTCAGGAGGTCTCAGGAGGCGACGGGTCTGCCGTCCTCCAGCTCCACGGCGCCCGCTCCGGAGTCGACCACCTCCAGCGCCGCCCGGACCCGGTGTCCGAGGGGACCGGGCAGATACCGGTCGAGTGCGATGCGTTCCACCAGCTTCCAGGAGAGGAGTTCCTCCTCCTGCAGCCGGATCGCCGTCAACTGCGCCTCGTCCAGGACCCCGCCGTCGTACAGGTAGGCGGCGATCGGAGGACGCTCGGGGCTGCGTGCCCAGTCGATCGCCAGCAGCCGTCCCGGCTCCAGATCGAGACCGATCTCCTCGACCGTTTCGCGGCGTGCGGCCTGCCGCGGTGTCTCGCCCTCGTCGGACTCGATCGTTCCACCGGGCAGGGCCCAGCCGTCCCGGTAGTTCGGCTCGACGAGCAGCACTCGTCCTTCCCTGTCCCGGAAGACGGTTGCCGCGGCGGCCAGCACCTTGGGCAGTCCTGCGATGTACGTGGCGTAGTCAATGGTGGTCACGTGCGCAGCGTAATGGGGGCCGGCACGTCCGCCGTTCCGCAGGTCCAGGGCCCGGACACCCATGGGCAGAGGGCCGGTGCTCCGGATAGGGTCGGGGCGGCGCGACTGCCTGTTCGAAAGCAAGGGATGCAAGGTGACGGACGGAGCAGTGATGGAGACCGCCCGCGTGCTCGTCGCGGCGGACAAGTTCAAGGGTTCGCTCACGGCGGTGCAGGTCGCGGAGCGGGTGACGGCCGGGCTGCGGCGCGTCGTACCCCAGGTGCAGGTCGAGACCCTGCCCGTGGCAGACGGCGGCGACGGCACGGTGGCGGCGGCGGTGGCCGCCGGATTCGAGCGGCGCGAGGCGCGGGTGACCGGGCCGCGCGGGGAGACCGTGACCGCGGCGTACGCCCTGCGGGGCACCACCGCGGTGGTGGAGATGGCCGAGGCCTCCGGCCTCCAGCATCTTCCGGTGGGGGTGTTCGCCCCCCTGACGGCCACGACGTACGGCTCCGGCGAGCTGCTGGCCGCGGCGCTGGACGCGGGCGCCCGGACCATTGTGTTCGGGGTCGGCGGCAGTGCCACCACGGACGGCGGCGCGGGCATGCTTGCCGCACTCGGCGCCCGCTTCCTGGACGCGGACGGCAAGCCCGTCAGCCCCGGGGGCGGTGGCCTCGCGGAGCTGGCCGAGGCGGATCTGACCGGCCTCGACCCGCGGCTGGCCGACGTGGACCTGATCCTTGCCAGCGACGTGGACAACCCACTGACCGGCCCGAAGGGCGCCCCGGCGGTCTACGGGCGGCAGAAGGGCGCGACCGAGGACGACATCGCGACCCTCGACGCGGCACTCACCCACTACGCGTCCGTCCTCGGCCCGGAACACGCGAAACTGCCCGGGGCGGGTGCGGCAGGCGGCATCGGTTACGGGGCGCTCATCGCTCTCGGCGCCCGGTTCCGCCCCGGCATCGAGGTCATGCTCGACGTCCTCGGCTTCGCCCCGGCGCTGGCCCGTGCCACGCTGGTGATCACGGGGGAGGGCTCCCTCGACGGGCAGACCCTGCACGGCAAGGCTCCCGCGGGCGTCGCGGCGGCGGCTCGCGCGGCTGGCCTGGAGGTGGTGGCGGTTTGCGGCCGCCTCGCCCTGCCCCCGGAGGCGCTGGGACGTGCGGGCATCCGGCGCGCGTACGCCCTCACGGACCTGGAGCCGGACCCCGCCGTGTGCATGGCGCAGGCGGGGCCACTGCTGGAGCGGGTGGCGGAGGGGATCGCGCGCGACTTCCTGTCGTGAGCGAACCCCGGTCGTGCTGAGCTGATCGGGCGGGGCGACGCGGGGGCGGGGCGACGCGCACCCGTTCCGGGGCCGGAACGGATGCGTTCCGGTTCCGTCGCCTCCCCGTCGCTCTTCCCGCCCCTCTCCTAGAGGTTGTAGCCGCCCGATACCTCAATGTTCTGGGCGGTGACCCAGCGGCTCTCGTCGGAGACCAGTGTGGCGATCATCGCGCCGATGTCGCCGGGTTCGCCGACGCGGCCGAGCGCGGTCTTCGCGACGAGGGCCGGAACGACCTCGGGGTAACGGGTGAAGGCGTCGTCGGCGATCCGGGTGCGGGTCGATCCCGGCGAGAGAGCGTTGACACGGATACCCCGCGGGCTGAATTCCTTGGCCATGTACCGGGTCAGCACGTCCAGGCCGCCCTTCATCGACGCGTAGGCCGAGTAGCCGGGCTCCGGGCTGGCCGTCGCCGCCGAGTTGCTGCTCGTGTTGACGATTGCCCCGCCGTCCGCCATCAGGGGCAGCAGCCGCTGCGTCAGGAAGTACGGTCCCTTGAGCAGGACCCGCATGAGCCTGTCGAACGTCTGCTCGGTCGTGTCCTCGATCAACGACGTCTGCGCGAAACCGGCGTTGTTGACCAGGTAGTCGAATGTGTCGCGCTGCCAGGTGTCGCGCAGCACGGCGGCCACCGTGTCGCGGAAAGCCGCGAAGGTGCCGGTCTCTCCCACGTCCAGCGGCAGCGCGACGGCAATACCGCCCTCCTTCTCGATGGCGGCGGTCGTCTCCAACCCTCCTTGCGGGTTGTTGCCGTAGGTCAGGATGACTCCGGTTCCGCGCTTGGCGATCTCGATCGCGGCGCTCTGTCCGATGCCGGAGCTGGCGCCCGTGACGATGGCGACCTTCATGGTGTTCCTCCTGGGTGCAGTCGTGTGTGTGCGTGAGTGAGTCGGCGGCGCTATGCGGCGGAGTCCGGGTGCAGGACTCGGGCGAGCCAGTCGGTGCGGGTCCGGCGGGCCGTGGCCGAGATGCGCGCCTGCGGGTACAGCGCGTCGAACCCGTGGAAGCCGCCCGCCCAGACGTGGAGTTCGGCCTGGCCGCCGGCCGCCCAGATGCGGGTGGCGTAGTCGGCGTCCTCGTCGCGGAAGACTTCGGCGGAGCCGGTGTCGATGTAGGCGGTCGGCAGGCCCGAGAGGTCGTCGGCCAGCGCGGGGGAGACGTACGGGGGTACCTCGTCGTCGGTGAGGTCGCCGAGCACACAGCGCCATCCGAACTCGTTCATCTCGCGGGTCCAGACACCGGGTCCGCCGGAGTACTGGCGGCTGGAGGCGCTGGTGTTGCGGTGGTCGAGCATGGGGCAGATCAGCATCTGTGCGGCAAGCGCCGGTGTGCCGAGGTCGCGGGCAAGCAAGGTGACGCCGGCCGCGAGACCGCCGCCCGCGCTGGCGCCCGCGACGACGATCCGGGCGGGATCGATGCCCAGTTCGGCGGAGTGTTCGGCGACCCAGAGCAGCCCCTGGTAGCAGTCGTCGACCAGGGCGGTGCCGGTGGCATCCGGCGCAAGTCGGTAGTCCACGGAGACCACAATCGCGCCGAACCGGTCAAGCCATTCCAGCGGGATGTCGATCTGCGAGAAGCGGTCGCCCATGACCATCCCGCCCCCGTGCATCCAGTAGACGCAGGGTGCGGCGGTGGTGCGATCGGTGTTCGCGGGACTGAACACCGACATGAGGATCGGGGCACCGTCCTTGACGGGCACGGTGACCTCGCGCCGGTCGACCTGTCGGTGGGCGAGAAGGGACTCGACGGGCGTCGACGGAAGCCGGCGCAGTTGCGCGAGAACTTCCGGGCTGAGCTGGGACATCAGTGGCATGTCGGCCAGTAGCTCACGCAGTTCGGGGTCCAGGTCGGGTCGTGCCGTGGTCATGCTTGCTGCCTTTCGTGGGGTGGTGCCGGAGGTCGGGCGAGGAGGGGGCTGCTCGGCAGGCGTCGAGGCGGCAGGGGGCCGGGGCGAGGGACGATCGCCGGATCAGAAGGCGGCCTTGCCGCAGACCGGCACGTAGTCGGTGTACTCGGACCCCTTGGCCAGCAGTCCGTCGATCTGCGCCACGATGGCCTGGGCGGCCTCACCGGCGAAGATCCGGTGGTGGTCCTCCTCGCTGGTCCAGCCCTCGGTGACGTGGACGACGTCGGGGTCGGACGCGGAACGGGAGACCAGGTAGACGACGCAGTGTTCGCTCGCGCCCGGGCTGCCCTCGTTCAGGCCGGTCAGCAGCAGGTCGACCAGCCGGTCGCCCATTCCGGGCCTGGCGGTCAGAGTGGCGTTGAAGCCGTAGTTGGCGATCATGGATGCCTTCTTCTTCGGTGATGGAGTGAGGTGATTCCATTCAACCGACGTGACCTGCGAAAACGTTAGAACGATGCTCGCTCGTACTTGCACGATCCTCGCGGGCACGGGAGCCGCAGCGTGGAATGGTGCTGCAATGGACGCATGTACCTGGAAGAGCTCCGCACCCTGCTGGCCCGGCATGCCCGGCCCGACTGGACCACCGCCATCGACGGCGTCCTCATCTCGAAGGTCGACCGGTCGGATCCGCCGGCGCCCTCGATGTCCGGCACGGTGCTCGCGGTCATCGCCCAGGGCGCCAAACGACTCGCCCTGGGGGAGCGGGTGTACGACTACGGGCCCGGGCAGTACCTGGTCGCATCCGTTGATCTGCCCGTCACCGGGCAGTTCACCCAGGCCGAACCCGAGCGGCCGGCCCTCGGCTTCGGTCTCACGCTGGAACCGTCCGCCGTCGCCGAACTGCTGCTTGAGGCCGGGCCCGGAGACACCCCCCGCGCCGGTGGGGGCGCGCCATCGGGCATCGCCGTCAGCGATGCTCCGGCCGCACTGCTCGACGCGGTGGTCCGTCTGCTGCGTCTGCTCGACGAGCCCCGCGACCGTGCCGTGCTGGCCCCGCTGGTCAAGCGCGAGATCCTGTGGCGCCTGGTCACGAGCGAGCAGGGTGCGACGGTTCGCCAGCTCGGCCTGGCCGACAGCGGCCTCAGCCACATCTCCCGGGCCGTGCGCTGGATCCGCGAGCACTACGCGCAGCCCTTCCGGGTCGAGGACGTCGCGCGCCTTGCCGGCATGAGCGTCTCCGCCTTCTACCGCAACTTTCAGGCGGTGACAGCGATGAGCCCCATCCAGTTTCAGAAGCAGATCAGGCTGCAGGAGGCCCGGCTGCTGCTCGCCACCCACCCGGGTGACGTCACCGGAGTCGGCCTGCGCGTCGGCTATGACAACCCGTCACAGTTCAGCCGGGAATACCGCCGCCAGTTCGGCGCGCCCCCCAGCCAGGACGCCGCCCGTCTGCGTCATACCGTGCGCACCCCGGCAGGTGTCCTTCCCTGAGCCGGGTGGACCGGGGTGGAGGATCGTGCAAGGGGCAGCGAGGATCCTTCTACGATTTTGGCAGGTCACATGGGTTCAATGGGGTCACAGACTCTCCCGCGGAGCATGAGATTACCTGTCCGCCCGCGGGCCCCATCGCACCGCAAGGATCCCAGCATGAGTGAAACCGCGCTCTTCGCCCGCGAGTTCCTGCGCAATCCGTTCCAAACGGCCTCCCTGATCCCGAGTTCGGCCCGCCTGGTCGAGCGGCTCGTCGCTGTCGTGCCCGAGCGGGGCGAGCCCGTGGTGGTGGAGCTCGGGCCGGGCACCGGGCCTGCCACCGAGGCGATCCAACGCAAACTGGCAGGCCGCGGCCGTCACATCGCGGTCGAACTGAATGAGCGGCTCGCCGCGCATCTGGTTCGGCGTTTCCCCCGCGCGGAGATAGTCACCGACTCCGCCTGGGAACTGCCTCGCATCCTGGCTGAGCGGGAGCTGCGCACCGCGGACGTGGTGGTGAGCAGCCTTCCTTGGTCGGCGTTCACCGGCCCGCACGGCAGCGCTCTCGTGCCGAAGATCGCCTCGGTTCTGTCCGAGAGCGGTGTGTACACGCAGTTCACCTACGCCTGGGCCAACTGGGCCTCTCCGAGCCGCCGCCGGCTCGCACAGCTGCGGCAGGCGTTCGAAGAAGTGGTCACCAGCAGGACGGTGTACCGCAACCTGCCTCCCGCCCTGGTGTATTCCGCCCGCCGGCCGCGTGTGGGAGCCGGTCAGTTCCCTGCGCCGGCGGCCGCGAATCGCGTCGCGTCCTGACTGGGTGGCGCGCCGAAGAGGCGCCGGTACTCCCGGCTGAACTGGGACGGGCTGTCGTATCCGACGCGGTATCCGATGTACGCGATGTCTTTTGGATGTGCCGCAAGGAGAAGGCGAGCCTGATGAAGTCTGATCTTCTTCTGGAACTGAATCGGACTCATTCCGGTGACGGCCTGGAAATTCCGGTAGAAGGCGGAAGTGCTCATTCCGATCAGCTCTGCCACGTCGTCCACCCGGAACGGCTGTCTGTAGTTTTCCCTGATCCAGTGCACGGCTCTGGCGATGTGCGAGAGCTTGCTGTCGGCGAGACCGATCTGGCGGACCGTCGCCCCCTGCTCGCTCGTGATGAGGCGCCACAGGATCTCGCGTTTGACGAGGGGGGCGAGCATGTCCCTGTCCCGCGGGCGGTCGAGCAGGCGCACCAGGCGCACGGCAGCGTCGAGGAGTTCGTCGGAAGCGGTGCTGACGGCGATGGCCGGGGGTGCGGTGCCGTTCGCCGGAAAACTGCCGGGCGCGGCCCGCAACATCATCTCGGCGACCTCCGAAGGCTGCAGGAGCAGGCCGAGCCCCAGCGCCGGCCGGCCCGCCGTGGCCCCGACGAAGTGACCGGAGACGGGCAGGTCCACCGATGCGACCAGGTACTGGCCGGGGCCGTACTCGTGCACGTACTCGCCCAGCGCGAGACGTTTGGTGCCCTGGGCGATCAGCGCCATGACTGTTCCGCTCATGGCCGCATGGGATGCCTGCGACTCCTCGCGGCCGATCAGCACGCCCTCGATGGCGGTCGTCGCGTCGGCTCGGGCGTGACGCGCCAACAGGGTCCGGAGCTCATCCAGCAGCATGCACCGATTGATACACCGAAGACGAGGACAGGTCCAGCGTTCCTTTCTGCCCCCGCGAGACGGCGGAGAGCATTGTGCAAGGCTTCGCGACTATCGGGCAAAGAAGTTGCGCAGGCGACCTGATTGAATCTCAGTCGTCCCCCAGGGTTTGTAATTCGCCGGCTCGTTGAGTTGAGGAGGGAGGAGCGGAATGACAGACGAAACCCACAGCGAAATTCTTCTTTGCGTCAATGGTCTGACGCATCGTCTGAAGAGCGACAACCGCAGGACGCTGCTCGACGCGCTCCGTGAGAGCACCGGTCACACAGGACCGAAAAAGGGATGCGACCGAGGGCAGTGCGGCGCCTGCACGGTGCTGCTGGACGGCCGGCGCGTGGTGTCCTGCCTGACGCTGGCGGTCGCCACCGACGGCTCGGACGTCACGACGGTCGAGGGGCTGGCCTCCGACGGTGAACTGCACCCGCTGCAGCAGGCGTTCGTCCAGCTCGACGGATTCCAGTGCGGGTACTGCACACCGGGGCAGCTCTGCTCCGCGGCCGGGATGCTGGCCGAGCACGCGGCGGGCTGGCCCAGCGCGGTCACCTCCGACGTGTCACCTGACGAACCGGCACCCGAGCTGGACGCAGCGGAGGTACGCGAGCGTCTGAGCGGCAACCTGTGCCGCTGCGGTGCGTACCCGTCCATCGTCCGCGCCGTGTTGGAGACCGCGTCCCGAACGGAGGCGACGGGATGAAGGAGTTCACCTATCAGCGGCCCGCACACGTACGTGACGCTCTTACCCTGGTCGCCGACGACGGCGCCCGGTTTCTGGGCGGCGGAACCAATCTCGTCGACCTGATGAAGGAAGGCATCGAGACACCCACGCGGCTCGTGGACGTGCGCCGCCTGCCGCTGGACGGCATCCGGGAGACATCCGGCGGAGGCCTCACCATCGGTGCGACGACGACCAACAGCGACCTGGCGGCTCACCCCGAGGTGCGCCGCCGGTACCCGGCGCTCAGCCAGGCAGTGCTGGCGGGCGCGTCGGGGCAGCTGCGCAACATGGCGACGGTCGGCGGCAACCTCCTGCAGCGCACCCGGTGCGGGTACTTCGCAGACCTCTCCCAGCCGTGCAACAAGCGCAGCCCCGGCAGCGGCTGCGCCGCGATCACCGGAGAGCACCACAACCACGCGGTCCTCGACTGGTCCGAGCACTGTGTGGCCACCCATCCCTCTGACATGACCGTGGCATTGGCCGCGTTCGACGCCCGCGTGCACTACGAGACTCTGGACGGGACCCACGAGATCCCGCTGTCCGAGTTCTACCTGCCGGTCGGTGTGAGCCCGCAGCGGGAAACGGCGCTGCCCCACGGCGCCCTGATCACCGCCATCACCCTGCCGGCCGGCGCGGCGAGCCCGCGATCGCGCTACCGCAAGGTGCGCGAACGCGCCTCCTACGCCTTCGCCAACGTGTCCGTCGCAGCCGCGCTGGACGTCAACGAGGGCGTCGTGCAAGGTACCCGGATCGCGCTCGGCGGCGTCGCCTCCCGGCCCTGGCGTGCCCACGCCGCCGAGGCAGCTCTGAGGGACGCCCCCGCCACCCCCGACCGCTTCCGAGCCGCCGCCGACGCGGAACTGACCGTCGCGCGGCCGCTGCGTGACAACGCGTACAAGGTCACGCTGGCCCGCAACCTCGTCGTCGCCGTCCTGACCGAGCTCGCCCACCGGGCCGAGTGACGAACCGGTCCCGTCACACGTCCTGAAGGAGATCACCACATGGACGACGCTTCTTCGACCAGCCTCTCCCCGACACCTCCCGCCCCATCGGTCGACACCAACGAACCACCGCTGGGAGCCATCGGCGCATCGCGGCCCCGGGTGGAGGGACCGGCCAAGGTCACCGGCGCGGTGCGTTACGCCGCGGACGAGCCGATGGGCGACCTGGCGCACGGCTGGGTCGTCACTTCCACGGTGACCCGCGGACGCATCCGCGAACTCGACACCTCCGCCGCGCTGCCCATGCCCGGCGTACTGGGCGTGATCGACCACCGCAACGCGCCCCGGCTCAACCCGGAAGCGGGATCGTTCTTCGGCCCCGACGGCGGCATGCACCTGCTGCAGAGCGAGGAGATCCCGCACTCCGGCCGGCCGATCGCACTGGTGGTCGCAAGGTCGGCGGAGCAGGCCCGGTCGGCGGCCATGGCACTACGGGTCACGTACGACGAGGAACCCCACGACGTCGACTTCTCGCCCGACCACCCCGCCGCCCGCCCGGCCACATCGCACTTCGGAGAGGACGCCACCGTCGGCGACGTGGACGCGGAACTCGCCGCGAGCGCGGTGGTCGTGGACGAGCGCTACGTCACCCCTGAGGAACACGGCGCCGCCATGGAGCCGCACTCCGCGACCGCCTGGTGGGACGGCGAGCGGCTGCAGATCGTCGACTCCAACCAGGCACCCTTCCTGGTCGCCATGACCGTGGCCACCCTGTTCCACCTGGACCCGAAGGAGGTGCGCGTCCAGTCCCTCCACGTGGGCGGCGGCTTCGGATCCAAGTCGGGGACGTGCGGCCCCCAGTTGGTCCTCGCGGTGATGGCCACGAAGATGTTCGACCTGCCGGTACGCGTCACCCTGACCCGCACCCAGGTGTTCCAGATCGTCTCGATGCGCCCGGCGACCGACCAGCGCGTACGGATCGGGGCGGACCCCGACGGCCGGCTGCGGGCCATCGACCACGCGGCGGCCTTCGAGATCTCCAAGCTCGCGGACTACCTCGAGAACTGCACCGAACTCACCAACACCCTCTACGCGGCGCGGGCGATCCGTACCCGGCGCACCGCTGTTCCGATCGACATCCTGCCGCCGTACTCGGTGCGCGGACCCGGCACGACTCCGGGCTCGTTCGCCCTCGAATCCGCCATGGACGAGGTCGCGGAGCGCCTGGGCATGGACCCCCTCGAACTCCGGCTGCGCAACGAACCCGCCGTCGGACCTGTCACCGGCCTGCCCTTCAGCCGCCGCAACCTCGTCGCCTGCCTCATGGAGGGTGCCCGCCGGTTCAGCTGGGCCACCCGCGACCATCGGCCGCGAACGCGCTGGGAAGGACATCTCCTCGTCGGCACCGGGCTGGCAGCCACGTCCTTCTCCGCGGGGGCGCTGCCCTCGTCGGCATCGATCACCGCCGAGACCGACGGGACCTTCACCGTGGCCGTCGGCGCCAGCGACATCGGCCAGGGCGCGCGCACCGCGCTGACCGCGGTGGCGGCGGAAACTCTGTGCGTACCCTCCGAACGGGTACGCCTGCTGATCGCCGACAGCGACCTCGGCCCCGCGTGGGGCGCCAGCGGATCCCGGGGGACCGCATCCTGGACGTGGGCGATCACCGAGGCCGCAGCCAAGCTCCGCTCCCAACTGGACGACGCCGCACGGCCCCAGACGGCCTCGTACGACACCACCGAGGCGCTCGGCAAGCTGCCTCTCATGGAACGGCACGCCTACAGCGCCGTGTTCTGCGAAGTGACCGTGGATCCGGCAACGGGCGAAGTACGGGTACGCCGGCTTCTAGGGATGTTCGCCGTGGGCCGCGTGATCAACCCACTGCTCGCGCGCAGCCAGCTCGTCGGCGGCATGATCATGGGGCTGTCGACGGCCCTGCACGAAGAAGGCGTGCGCGATGCGGCCACAGGACGCCACATCAACACCGACCTCGCCGGCTACCACATCGCCGCACACGCCGATGTACCCGACATCGAAGCCGACTTCGTACCCGACTACGAACCCGACATTCCGGCAGGAGTCAAGGGCGTCGGTGAAATCGGCACCGTGGGCACCGCCGCTGCGATCGCGAACGCCGTCTGGCACGCAACCGGCCTCCGCCAGCGATCCTTGCCCATCCGCCTCGACCGCGTACTCGAAGAACGGCCCGGATCGTGAGCCGCCCGCACCAGCCGGCACCCCGAGCGCGGCCGTCTCGGCCCGGGCCCAGCACCTGACCAGGGAGGCAAACGTGCTACGCGAAGTCTGGCCCTTCGTCGACACCAACCGCCAGGCGGGCCGGCCCGTCGTGCTGGCCCGCCTGGTGGGCCGGGACGGGCCCGGATCACGACCGCTGGGCGCCACTATGGCCATCGCCGACGACGGCACATGGCGCGGCTCGCTGTCGGGCGGCTGCGTCGAGGGCATCGTCCTGGACAAGGCCCGCGCCGTCCTGGCAGGCGCCCCGCCCCACATGACCGCCGTCAACCCGGGGGAGGACCTGCTGCCCTGGGAAGACGCCCCGGCCTGCGCCGGCGAACTGCGTGTCCTCATCACGCCCGCACCACCCGAGCCGATCCACTCCGCCATCAGCACAGCCCTGGCCGAGGACCGCCCGCTCGCGGTGCGGGTCGGTCTGCGACCGCCCCAGCGTTGGTCGACAGCAGCCGCAGTCGACCAACTACCCGACATAGGAGCCGCGTTCACCGAGGAACTGACGCGCCGACCACGGCTACTGCTGGTCGGTGCCACAGATCTCGCCGCAGTCCTGGCCACCCTGGCCAGAACGTTGCACCGCAAGGTCGTCGTCCTCGACCCACGGCCGGGGCACGTCGCCTCCGGAGCGTTCATCGGCACCACCGCCGACATCGTCCGTTCCTGGCCCGACGACTGGATCGCCCGCCACCCACTCGTTGCATGCGATGCCGTCGTCGCACTCAGCCACGACCCGCGCATCGACGACCGCGCCCTGCGTGCGGCTCTGGCTGGTCCGGCCGGGTACGTCGCCGCGCTCGGCAGCCGGGCCACCCACGCGCAACGTCTGCGGCGCCTGACCAACACTCCCGGACTGGACCGCCTGGCCGGCCCGGCGGGCCTCGATCTCGGCGGGGCGTCCCTCGCCGAGAGCGCCCTGTCCATCCTCAGCGAGCTTGTCGCGGTGGACAACGGACGCGGCGGGCGCCGCCTGCGCGACGGCAGCCTGCCCGTCCGGGCCGCCAGGGCCGCAGCGCACGCCCATTTTGTGAGCTCCTCCAAGGGTTGTCCCGTCATCCCTGGCGGGCGCACGACGACCGGCGTTGATCGACAAGGGTTGCCGAGGTCCGCAATGGACTCATAGTCCGTCGGCCGTGGGTTCGAGTCCCACCCGTCCGGCGGCCCCCGCCTCGCGCATCCTTCCCGCTCGGGGCACCGAGGTGCGCCGCAGGTCGGCCGGGGCGCATCCTGGCTGTGTGACCTCGTACGGCCTGCCCCCGTACCCTCCGCCCGTGAAGGTGGCGGCGCCGGGGAGGGCGAGCGGCGGCGGGGTGCCGGACGAATTGTCCCTGGTGCTCGCGCAGGCCGCAGTGAGCGCGATCGAGTCCGCCGGTGGGTATGCCGGTGGCGTATATCTGCGCTCCGGTTACCCCGAGCTGCTGCGCCTCTCCGTGCTCGCCGGGCTGCCGACCCAGCTCTTCCACCCCTGGTGGCGCATGCATGTGAACCGGCCCTTTCCCGTGGCCGAGGCGTACCGCTCGGGCAAGCCCGTCCACCTCGCTGACGTCGACGAGGGCATGCGCCGGTTCCCGCAGCTGATGGCTGGCATGCCGTTCCCGTTCGGTTCGCTGTACGTGCCCGTCGTGGGCGGCCGGGAGAAGTTCGGCGTCCTCGTGGTGCTGCGCCCGGCCACCCCCGGCAAATCCGTCTCGCACGCCGACCGGCGCGCGCTCCGCGACATCGCCCAGCGGCTCGGCGCGGAGCTCGCCGGACTGGCGGCCGGGGGCACCAAGGTCGTATGGGACGGCGAGCCGGTCCCCGTGCAGCTACCCTCCGTCACCATGCCACCGGTACGGATCGGACACTTCGACTGGGACCTCGAAACCGGTGCCGTCGACGCCGACGCGGAGCTGTGCGGGATCCTCGGCACCGAGCCCGCGCGGTTCCCGGGCACCATCGACGCCCTGACGGCACTGCTGGCACCGGAGGACGTGTACGGACTGTGGACCCTCGCCCGCCGGGCGGCGAGCGCGGGCGGACCGGTCGTACGCAGGATGCGATTGCGCGGCCCCGACGGCCGGACCAACCTTCTGGAACTCTCCAGCCGCTGGGCCCAGCCACCGCGCAGCGGCGCGGCCGGGACGCTGACCGGATTCCTGGTGGACCTCGGGGCCGGACCGGTCATCGCCGAGGCCGCCGACCGGCTCCCGCACGGCATCTTCTCGCTCGACCGGCTCGGACGGATCACGTACGTCAACCAGCTGGCGGAGAAGCTGCTCGGCCGGCAGCGGGCCGAGCTGGTCGGAAGCCTCCTGTGGGAGGCTCTGCCGTGGTTCGGGCGTCCCGACTATGAGGACCACCACCGGGCCGCACTGCTGTCCCACGAACCCGTGCACTTCCTCGCGCGCCGTACTGAGCGGGACTGGCTGGCGGTGTACCTGTACCCGGGCCACGACGGCGTGACCGCCACACTTTCCGCCACGGAAGAGCCCTCCTTCCCGCCGGGCGACTCCGTCGCAGGCCACGAGGGCCTGGATTCCCCGACGGAGGTCGCGGCCGCGGTGTACCGTCCTGTCGCCCTCGCGATCGCGCTGACGGAGGCCGTCACCGCCCGCCAGGTGTCCGCGGTGGTCACCCAGGAGCTGCTCCCCGCGTTCGGCGGCAGGCAGCTGGCGATCTACCTCCTGCGTGAACGCCACCTCTACCTGGCCTGGGAGACCGGCTTCCCGCACGGCTTCCTGAACCGCTTCGACGGCGTCGCACTCGACGCCCATCTGCCCGGCGTCGAGACGCTCACCTCCGGCCGCCCCATCTACTTCGAATCCATGCAGCACCTGGCCTCCGCCTACCCCGACATTCCCCTGGGCTCGAGCGTCGGCGCCCGCGCCTTCCTGCCGCTCATCGCCTCCGGGCGGCCCGTCGGCTCCTGCATCCTCGGCTTCGACCAGCCACGCGGCTTCAGCCCCGAGGAACGCACGGTTCTCACCGCGCTCGCCGGACTCATCGCCCACGCCCTCAAACGAGCCCAGCGGTACGACACCGAGTCGGCCGTGGCCCGCGGCCTGCAGAACGCCCTGCTGCCGCAACGGCTGCCCGTACTCGACCAGGTCGACACCGCGGGGCGGTACCTCCCTGGCACCCAGGGCATGGACATCGGCGGCGACTGGTACGACGTCATCGAGACCGACCGGGGGCTGGCCCTGGTCATCGGGGACGTCCAGGGGCACGGTGTCGCCGCCGCGGCGACGATGGGCCAGCTGCGCAGCGCCGTACGCGCCTTCGCGCTCAGCGGGCACGACCCGCAGGAAGTGATGTGCGGCACCAACCGGCTGCTCATCGACCTCGACCCCGGCCAGATCGCCAGCTGCTGCTACATCGTCCTCGACCTCGCCACCGGTCGGACGCAGCTCGTCCGGGCCGGGCACCCGCACCCCCTGCTGCGCCACCCGGACGGCACGACCGAGGTCCTGGAACTCCCCGGCGGGGTGGTGCTCGGCGTCACCCCCGACGCCACCTACCCCGTCAGCAGCCTGCGGCTGCCCCCGGGCGCGATCCTGGCGCTGTACACCGACGGACTGGTCGAGCAGGCGGGGGCCGATATCGACGACGGAGTCGAGCGGTTGCGCGGCATCATCGAGGCAGCCGACGCTCCGTCCCTCGCCGGCATGGCGGACCTGGTGATCAGAGAGGCGAGACGGGAGCCCGACCGCCCCGACGACATCGCCGTCCTGCTCGCCGCCCGCTGGGTCGGCGCGCAGGACGCGTAGCGGGTCCCCGGCCGGACATGCTCGAGGGCCCGGGTGCTGAGGAAGCACCCGGGCCCTCGTATGTCTTGTTCTGTATTGCTAGGGCAGCTGAGCCGCCCGGGCCTCGCGCCGGTTGCCGCGGAAGGTGTTCACCCGCCGCGCCGTCGCGAAGAGCGGGATGACCGCTCCCAGGACCACCTGCAGCGCGCAGCCGGTCTGCAGGAGCAGGCGACCGCTGGGGGCGTCGAACGCCCATGCGGCGAGCAGACCCATCGCGGCAACGATCCAGCTGAGCATCGCCACCGCGAGGACCCCCCGCGGCTTCGGGTACTCGACCCGGCTGACCATCAGCCACGCCACTCCGATGATCGCGACGAGCGTCGGTACGAAGGGCAGCTCCAGGAGCACGATCGAGACGACCGTGAGCGCTCCGAAGGGGCTCGGCATGCCCTGGAACATGCCGTCCTTCATGGTCACGCAGGAGAATCTGGCCAGTCTCAGCACTACGGCCAGCAGGACGACGATCGCCGCGAGCGCCGACACCCGCTGGTATGCGTCGTCCGCGACCATGCCGTACACGAGCACGAAGTACGCCGGGGCCAGTCCGAAGCTGATCAGGTCCGAGAGGTTGTCCAGCTCCGCGCCCATCGGCGAGGAGCGGAGCTTGCGCGCCACCAGCCCGTCGAAGAGGTCGAAGACCGCGGCGAGGAGCATCAGGATCACGGCGGTGGCCGCGGAGTGCCGGGCCATGCCGCTCTCGTCGCTGCCCGTGAGGTGCGGGATGAGGATTCCCGTGGTGGTGAAGTACACCGCCATGAAACCGCACGTGGCGTTACCGAGAGTAAGGGTGTCCGCTATTGACAGCCGCAGTGAGAGCGGCATGTCCTCGACGTCGTCCTCGCACTCGCTCTCGGGCACCCAGCCGGCTTGCGTGTCGGGATCAATCACGGTCAATTCGAGTCACCCCCGCGGTGGTGGCCTGGCCGACCTCGACCGCGACCTCGACGCCCTCCGGAAGGTAGATGTCGACTCGGGAGCCGAAGCGGATCAGACCGATGCGCTCGCCCTGCTCGACCTTCGTGCCCTGCGGGAGGTACGGGACGATGCGACGGGCGACCGCACCCGCGATCTGCACCATCTCGATGTCGCCGAGCTCCGTGTCGAAGTGCCAGACAACGCGCTCGTTGTTCTCGCTCTCCTTGTTGAACGCCGGAACGAACCCACCGGGGATGTGCTCGACCGACGTCACGGTGCCGGCCAGCGGCGCACGGTTGACATGGACGTTCAGCGGGCTCATGAAGATCGCGACGCGGGTGCGTCCGTCCTTCCACGGCATGATGCTCTGCACCACACCGTCGGCAGGAGAGATGACCCGGCCCTGGGTGATCTCGCGCTCGGGGTCGCGGAAGAACCACAGCATGCCCGCCGCCAGGGCGGTGGTGGGCACGGCCACCGCGGCCCAGCGTCCGGACCTGCGGGCCCGGGCGATGCTGAGGGCCGCGGTGGCGACGGTCGGGAGGAGCCACGGCGAAGCTCCGCGCGCAAGGCGGACTCCGCCGCGTGGTGCAGAGGTTTGGCTGTCGGGCATGGATGACCTTCGTAGCGGATGAGGCCGCGCTGGCAACGGGGGACGGCGGCTTTTCCGGCGATGTTATCGGTTGCGGGCCGCAACTGGGCAAGCCAGCAGCCGAGTCGGACGGCTTGAAGGCACCGGCAAAGGTTGACTGGGTGTGATCTTCTTCGCGGCCAAATCGCCCCGAAGGGGACAATCAGCCCTGGAATCGGTACTCCTCGAGGAGTCGGCGCCCGATGATCATTTTCTGGATCTCGGCGGTACCTTCACCGATCAACAGCATCGGAGCCTCCCGGTAGAGGCGCTCGATCTCGTACTCCTTGGAGAAGCCGTAGCCGCCGTGGATGCGGAAGGCGTCCTCGACGACTTCCTTGCAGTACTCGGAGGCAAGGTACTTCGCCATCCCTGCCTCCAGGTCGTTTCGTTCCCCGGAGTCCTTTTTGCGTGCTGCATTGACCATCATCGCATGGGCGGCTTCGACCTTGGTGGCCATTTCGGCCAGTTTGAACTGGATGGCCTGGTGCTGGGCGATCGGCTTTCCGAAGGTGTGGCGTTGCTGAGCGTAGGAAACGCCAAGTTCGAATGCACGCTGCGCGACACCGCAACCACGCGCGGCCACATTTACCCGGCCGACTTCGACGCCGTCCATCATGTGGTAAAAACCGCGGCCGGTGGTGCCGCCGAGTACGCGATTGGCCGGAATGCGCAGTCCGTCCATGATGAGTTCGGTCGTGTCGACGCCCTTGTAGCCCATCTTGTCGATCTTTCCGGGGATGGTGAGCCCCGGCCGGACCTCACCGAAGCCCGGTTCCTTCTCCACCAGGAAGGTCGTCATCGACTTGTGCGGGGCCGTTCCCTCGGGGTGGCCTTCGTCACTCCGGCACAGTACGGCGACGAGCGAGGACGTGCCGCCGTTCGTCAGCCACATCTTCTGGCCGTTCAGGACGTACCCGTCGCCGTCCCTGATGCCCTTGGAGGTGATCGCGGAGACGTCGGAGCCCAGGGCCGGCTCGGACATCGAGAACGCGCCCCGGACCTCGCCCTGCGCCATGCGGGGCAGGAACGTGTCCTTCTGCTCCTGGGTGCCGTGCTGCTTGAGCATGTACGCCACGATGAAGTGCGTGTTGATGATTCCCGAGACGCTCATCCAGCCGCGGGCGATTTCCTCCACGCAGAGCGCGTATGTGAGAAGCGACTCACCCAGACCCCCGTACTCCTCGGGAATCATCAGCCCGAACAGACCGAGTTCCTTGAGCCCCTCGACGATCTCCGTCGGGTACTCGTCGCGGTGCTCCAGCTGGGTCGCGACAGGAATGATCTCCTTGTCGACGAAATCCCGGACCGTGGAGAGGATTTCCTGTTGAATGTCGGTCAGGCCGGCGGTCTGGGCGAGTCGCGTCATGGCTACTTCTCCACGTTCTTCTGCGAAGGCTGGTTCAGCTCCGGGCGGCCGGGCTGCTCTCCCCCAGGGCCTGAATGGCCTGGGAGGTGCCCCCTTCCGCGCTCCTTGATGTACGTCTCGGTGGGGACCATCACCTTGCGGCGGAACACGCAGACGAGCGTCCCGTCCTGCTTGTAGCCCCTGGTCTCCACGTGAACGATTCCGCGGTCGCTCTTGGACTTTGACGGAGTCTTGTCGAGAACGGTCGTCTCGCCGTAGATCGTGTCGCCGTGGAAGGTCGGCGCGACATGCTTCAGCGACTCGACCTCCAGATTGGCGATCGCCTTTCCGGAGACGTCCGGCACGGACATGCCGAGCAGCAACGAGTAGATGTAGTTGCCGACCACAACGTTCTTGCCGAAATCGGTCGTCTTCTCCGCGTAGTTGCTGTCCATGTGCAGCGGGTGATGATTCATGGTCAGTAGGCAGAAAAGATGGTCGTCGTACTCGGTGACCGTCTTTCCGGGCCAGTGCTTGTACACCGCACCGACCTCGAATTCCTCATAGGTACGTCCGAACTGCATGATCAGGCCTCCGGCGCTTCGAACTTGGAGGTGCGCTGCATACCGGCCGCGCGGCCCTTGCCCGCGATGACGAGCGCCATCTTCCGGCTGGCCTCGTCGATCATCTCGTCGCCGAGCATCGCCGAACCCTTCTTGCCGCCCTCTTCCGAGGTGCACCACTCGTATGCGTCGAGGATCAGCTCCGCGTGGTCGTAGTCCTCCTGCGAGGGCGAGAACACCTCGTTGGCCGCGTCGACCTGACCGGGGTGCAGCACCCACTTGCCGTCGAAGCCCAGCGCCGCCGCACGGCCTGCGACCTCGCGGTACGCGTCCACGTCACGGATCTGCAGGAAGGGGCCGTCGATCGCCTGGAGGTCGTGCGTACGGGCCGCCATCAGAATGCGCATCAGGATGTAGTGGTACGCGTCCGCGCCGTAGCCGGGCGGCTGCTGACCGACGACCAGGGTCTTCATGTTGATCGACGCCATGAAGTCGGCCGGGCCGAAGATCAGCGTCTCCAGGCGCGGCGAGGCGGCGGCGATGTCGTCGATGTTCACCAGGCCCTTGGCGTTCTCGATCTGCGCCTCGATACCGATCTTCCCGACCTCGAAGCCCATCGTCTTCTCGATCTGGGTCAGCAGGAGGTCGAGCGCGACGACCTGCTGGGCGTCCTGCACCTTCGGCAGCATGATGCAGTCGAGGTTCTGGCCCGCGCCCTCGACGACCGTGATCACATCGCGGTACGTCCAGTGCGTCGTCCAGTCATTGACGCGGACGACCCGGGTCTTGCCCGTCCAGTCGCCCTTGTTCAGCGCGTCGACGATGTGGTGCCGGGCGCCCTCCTTGGCGAGCGGAGCGCAGGCGTCCTCGAGGTCCAGGAAGACCTGGTCGGCGGGGAGGCCCTGGGCCTTCTCCAGGAACCGCGGGTTCGAGCCGGGCACGGCCAGACACGAGCGGCGGGGACGCAGGCGGTTCGGGAAGTGCGCGGCGGAGCCGCTCCCCGGAAGGGTGGTGGCGGGAGACGGGTGCGCGGGCTGGGTCATGCGGGGACCTCCAGAGGGTCGAGCTTGTTCGCTTTCCGGATCTCGTCGACGATACGGCCGATGATCTCCGTGATACCGAAGTCCTTCGGGGTGAAAACGGCCGCGACACCCGCCTCGATCAGCACGGCGGCGTCGGCGGGCGGAATGATCCCGCCCGCGATCACCGGGATGTCGTTCGCGCCGGCCCCGCGCAGCCGGTTCAGCACGTCCGGCACCAGCGCGGCGTGCGAGCCGGACAGGATCGACAGCCCGACGCAGTGCACGTCCTCGGCGAGTGCCGCCGAGACGATCTGTTCGGGGGTCAGCCTGATCCCCTGGTAGACGACCTCGAACCCGGCGTCACGGGCCCGTACGGCGATCTGCTCGGCGCCGTTGGAGTGCCCGTCCAGGCCCGGCTTCCCGACCAGCAGCCGCAGCCGTCCGGCGCCGAGGTCCTCGGCGGTGCGAGCGACCTTCTCCCGTACGAGAGCGAGCGGCGTGCCGGCCTCCGCGGTGACGGCGACCGGGGCGGACGAGACACCCGTCGGGGCCCGGAACTCGCCGAACACATCGCGCAGCGCCCACGACCACTCGCCGGTGGTGACACCCGCGCGGGCGCACTCCACGGTCGCTTCCATCAAGTTCTCGGTGCCGGCCGCGGCCTTCTTCAGCGCCGCGAGGGCCTCGGAGGCGCGCGCCTCGTCACGGTGGTCGCGCCAGTCGTGGAGCGCCGCGATCACCCTCGCCTCATTGGCGGGGTCGACCGTCATGATCGCGCCGTCGAGGTCCGCCGTGAGCGGGTTCGGCTCGGTCGTCTCGTAGATGTTGACGCCGACGATCTTCTCCTCGCCGCCCTCGATCCGGGCCCGCCGCCGCGCGTGCGAGGAGACCAGTTCCGACTTCAGATAGCCGGACTCGACGGCCGCCATCGCGCCGCCCATCTGCTGGATCCGGTCGATCTCCGCGAGGGACTCGGTGACCAGGGAGTCGACCTTGGCCTCGATCACATGCGATCCGGCGAAGATGTCCTCGTACTCCAGCAGATCACTCTCGTGCGCGAGGACCTGCTGGATGCGGAGCGACCACTGCTGGTCCCAGGGCCGGGGGAGCCCCAGCGCCTCGTTCCAGGCGGGCAACTGCACGGCCCGGGCGCGGGCGTCCTTGGAGAGGGTCACGGCCAGCATCTCCAGGACGATGCGCTGGACGTTGTTCTCCGGCTGCGCCTCGGTCAGTCCGAGCGAGTTGACCTGGACGCCGTAGCGGAACCGGCGCTGCTTGGCGTCGGTGATGCCGTACCGCTCGCGGGTGACCTGGTCCCAGATGCGGCCGAAGGCACGCATCTTGCACATCTCCTCGATGAAGCGGACGCCGGCGTTCACGAAGAAGGAGATGCGGGCGACCACATCGCCGAACTTCTCCTCCGGTACCTGGCCCGAGTCGCGCACGGCGTCCAGGACCGCAAGGGCCGTCGACATGGCGTACGCGATCTCCTGGACCGGAGTGGCACCCGCCTCCTGCAGGTGGTAGCTGCAGATGTTGATCGGGTTCCACTTCGGGATGCGGTTGACCGTGTACGTGATCATGTCGGTGGTCAGCCGCAGCGAGGGGCCGGGCGGGAAGACATGTGTCCCGCGCGAGAGGTACTCCTTGACGATGTCGTTCTGCGTGGTGCCCTGGAGCTTCGTGGCGTCGGCGCCCTGCTCCTCGGCGACCACCTGATAGAGGGCCAGCAGCCACATCGCGGTGGCGTTGATCGTCATCGAGGTGTTCATCTGTTCCAGCGGTATGTCCTGGAACAGCCGCCGCATGTCGCCGAGGTGCGAGACGGGCACGCCGACCCGGCCGACCTCGCCGCGGGCGAGGATGTGGTCGGGGTCGTAACCCGTCTGGGTCGGCAGGTCGAAGGCGACCGACAGACCCGTCTGGCCCTTGGCGAGGTTGCGCCGGTAGAGCTCGTTGGACGCCTCGGCGGTCGAGTGACCGGCGTACGTCCGCATGAGCCACGGGCGGTCCTTCTGGCGCCCGGCCACGTCAGGCATCCCTGAAGCGGTTGATGGCGTCGATGTGCTGCTCGCGCAGCTCCTCGTTGCGGACGCCCAGGCCCTCGCGCGGGGCCAGCGCCAGGACGCCGACCTTGCCCTGGTGCAGGTTGCGGTGCACGTCGTACGCGGCCTGGCCGGTCTCCTCCAGGGAGTAGACCTTCGACAGCGTCGGGTGGATCTTGCCTTTGGCGACCAGTCGGTTGGCCTCCCACGCCTCGCGGTAGTTGGCGAAGTGCGAGCCCACGATCTTCTTCAGCGACATCCACAGGTAGCGGTTGTCGTACTCGTGGTTGTAGCCCGAGGTCGAGGCGCAGGTGACGATCGTGCCGCCCTTGCGGGTCACGTACACCGAGGCGCCGAACGTCTCGCGGCCCGGGTGCTCGAAGACGATGTCGACGTCCTCGCCGCCGGTCAGCTCACGGATGCGCTTGCCGAACCGCTTCCACTCGCGCGGGTCCTGGTTGTGCTCGTCCTTCCAGAATGTGTAGCCCTCGGCGTTGCGGTCGATGATCGCCTCTGCGCCCATCTTCCGGCAGATGTCCGCCTTCTGCTCGCTGGAGACGACACAGATCGGGTTGGCGCCACCGGCCAGCGCGAACTGCGTGGCGTATGAACCGAGTCCGCCGCTGGCGCCCCAGATCAGTACGTTGTCGCCCTGCTTCATGCCGGCGCCGTTGCGCGAGACGAGCTGGCGGTACGCGGTGGAGTTGACCAGGCCCGGAGCCGCGGCCTCCTCCCAGCTGAGGTGCTGCGGCTTCGGCATCAGCTGGTTGGACTTGACGAGCGCGATCTCGGCGAGGCCGCCGAAGTTGGTCTCGAAGCCCCAGATCCGCTGCTCGGGGTCGAGCATCGTGTCGTTGTGGCCGTCCGAGGACTCCAGTTCGACCGAGAGGCAGTGCGCGACGACCTCGTCACCGGGGTGCCAGGCGTTGACGCCGGGGCCGGTGCGCAGGACGACGCCCGCCAGGTCGGAGCCGATGACGTGGTACGGCAGGTCGTGGCGCTTGGTCAGCTCGCTGAGCTTTCCGTAGCGCTCCAGGAACCCGAAGGTGGAGAGCGGCTCGAAGATCGAGGTCCAGACGGAGTTGTAGTTCACCGAGCTGGCCATGACGGCGACCAGCGCCTCACCGGGCCCGAGCTCCGGAACCGGCACCTCGTCGAGGTGCAGCGACTTGCGAGGGTCCTTGTCGCGGGTGGCGAGCCCGGCGAACATCTCCGTCTCGTCCTTGTGCACGGTCACCGCGCGGTACGACTCAGGGATGGACAGGGCCGCGAAATCTGCGGCGGTGCCCGCGGCGGAGCCGCCCTTTGATTCCGTCTGCGATTGGATCGCGTCCAGGATTTCCTTCACGGTGTGCCTCCGGGATGGGGTCTCCCCTGCTCGAGCGGAGTCGAGAGCTTGGGGAATGCGTCGAGGGACGCTTGAGAGTCCCTGCCAACGGGGGTGCTGTGCGGTGTGGAGGTGCTGCCGTCGGTTCGGCTGGTAAAGCTTCGGCTTGCTCTGGTGGAGCAGAAGGGATTGCCTGTGACGCAGGCGCCCGGGCGCGCAGCACATGGCTTGCGGGGACAGTCGGCGTACGTGAGGTTCCTGCACGCCGGCCGCCCGGACACCTTCAACGTATGGCACTCCGTGACACCTGGCAAGGCACTCGGTGCCAACAATTTCTCTCCGTTGTCATCCGCTGGGCACGCATGAGCAGCAACGAGTCTGTTTCGCGTTGTTCTGTCCCTCCGTATCCGGTCAGGCCGGGCGCCGGTACACATACGGCGTGGTGGTGGACAGGGCCCGGAAACCGAGCCGCTGGAGGATCGGCCTGCTCAGGTCGGTCGCGTCGACCTGCAGATACCGGAAGCCGCGCTCGGCGGCGATCCGGGCACGGTGGGCGACCAGCGCCCGGTAGATGCCCCTTCCGCGCCACGGCTCCACGGTCCCGCCGCCCCAGAGCCCCGCAAAGCCGGTGCCCGGGTACAGCTCCATCCGGGCCGAGCTCACCGGCTCGTCGCCCGCCATGGCCAGCACCCCGAAGAAGCTGTCCGGGGCCTCGGCCAGCCGCGCCAGCACCTGGTGCCTCAGCCACGACCCGTCCGAGCCGAACGCCCGCTCGTGGGCCGCGGCCATCAGCTCCACACCGCCCGCATCCGATACCGTGCGCAGCGTGACCCCCTCGGGGAGCTCAACGGCCGTCGGGACGTCTGCGACCCGGGCGACCAGGAGGGTCTCCGGCGGCTCCGCGACGAAGCCGGCGTCCACCAGCCGCTGCCCCAGGTCGGCCGGCCGGTCGTGCGCGTACAGCTTCCACTCGAACTCGTCGTGGCCGAGCGCCGTGAAGTGCTCCACCTGCTCGGCGATGGCCGCATCCGCCCGTAGGCCGTCCAGACCGGGGGCCGACCAGATGACACCGTTCCAGTCGTCGGCCGACCCGGCCTGCCGCACGACATCGGCGGTGCGCTCGACGCGGACGCCGGGCCCGTCGGGGCGGGCGTGCTCGCGCAACTCGCGGTCGAAGAGAGTCAGCAGGAGGTCGCGATCATGAGTCATCCGCCCACCGGAACACGGCGGTACGGGCGCGGCAACCGGATTTCTCCACCCGGACGCGTGAACGCCGGACGGGCTCGGCTGTGAGCCCGTCCGGCGACGGTGGAGCGGCCGGCCGGCAGGCCCCCGCTCAGCGGTCCCTGAGCGCCTGCTGGATCGTGCGCATCACTTCGTCGAGCGGCGCGTCCGTCCGTGCCACCGCGACGAGCACGTCGCCCTCGGTGCTCACCGAAGCGGCGGGCGCCGGCGTCGATTCGGCCCCGGCGATGCGCCCGGCCCCGATGCCCGTCCCGAACGTGTCCCGGACGATCGCGAAGGCGTGGTCGAGCTGGGCCTCCACATCGCCCTGGCCACCCGCCCGCAGCCAGCGGCGCAGCACATGGTTGTGCGCGGTGACGACGGCCGACGCCGCGACCTCCGCCAGCAGCGGGTCGTCGTTGCCGACATGGTGGTCGCGCTCGTCGAAGTGGCCCAGCAGATAGCGTGTGAACAGCCGCTCGTAACGGGCCACCGAGGCGATCTCGGCCTCCCGCAGCGTGGGGACCTCACGGGTCAGCTTGTAGCGGGCCACCGAGACCGCGGGCTTGGCCGCGTACATCTTCATGACTTCTTTGATGCCGCGGCAGACGGTGTCGAGCGGGTGCTCGTGCGCGGGGGCGGCATTGAGGACGGCCTCGGCCCGGACGAGAGTGTCGTCGTGGTCGGGGAAGATCGCCTCTTCCTTGGAGCGGAAGTGCCGGAAGAAGGTCCGCCGGGCGACACCTGCGGCGCCCGCGATCTCGTCGACCGTCGTGGCCTCGTACCCCTTCGTGGCGAAGAGCTCCATCGCCGCGGCGGCCAGTTCGCGGCGCATTTTGAGCCGCTGGGCGGCGGCGCGCGTTCCTGCGGCACTTTCCGGGGCGTCGGGCGCGGCGGAGACACGGGGGGACCTGGCGGGCTGGGACATGGTGTGAACGTACTGCATCGGAGCAGGAGAGCGCGCCTGCGGGGGCGGGCCGCCCGGCCGTACGTCCCACGTCGGGGGTTGCGCGGGCGGATCGAGCAGCCCTCCCCATCCGGCTCCCGGCCCGGGAGCCGCCGGTGCTCCGGCCGGGCATGCACGCCCGGCCGGAGCACCGGTCCGCCGTTCAGGCACCTGCCGGTCCTCAGCGCCGGGCATATTCGCGGAAGCCGCGCCCCGTCTTGCGGCCGAGGCAGCCGGCCGCCACCAGGTGCTCCAGCAGCGGCGCCGGGGCCAGGCCCGGGTCGCGGAACTCGCCGTGCAGCACCTTCTCGATGGCGAGCGAGACATCGAGCCCGACGACGTCCAGGAGCTCGAACGGGCCCATCGGGTAGCCGCCGCCCAGCTTCATCGCGGCGTCGATGTCGTCGAGGGTCGCGTAGTGCTGCTCGACCATCTTGATCGCGTTGTTGAGGTACGGGAACAGCAGCGCGTTCACGATGAATCCGGCCCGGTCCCCGCAGTCCACCGGGTGCTTGCGGATCTTCCCGCACACCTCACGGACGGTTGCGTGAACATCGTCCGAGGTCAGCACCGTACGGACCACCTCGACCAGCTTCATCGCGGGTGCCGGGTTGAAGAAGTGCATCCCGATGACGTCCTGCGGACGCGAGGTCGCCCGCGCGCACGCCACCACCGGCAGCGACGAGGTGGTCGTGGCGAGCACCGCGCCCGGCTTGCAGATCTTGTCCAGCGTGCCGAACAATTGCTGCTTGACCGCCAGATCCTCGGCGACCGCCTCGACCGCGAGGTCGACATCGGCGAACGAGTCCAGCGAACCGGCGGCGGTGATCCGGCCCAGGGTCTCGTCCCGCGCCTCCGCCGTCAGCCGCCCCTTGGTGACCGAACGCTCCAGCGACTTGGCGATCCTCCCCTTCGCGGTGTCCGCCTTCTCCTGGCTGCGCGCGGCGAGCACCACGTCGTAACCGGCCTTCGCGAAGACCTCCGCTATACCCGAGGCCATCGTCCCGGAGCCCGCGACGCCCACCGACCGGACCGTGCGCCCGGCATCCGCTCCGGCGCTCTCCAGCGGCGTCTGCACGTCCGGTACCACCGTCTGGCTGCCCGGCGCCACGTACGTGTAGAAGCCGCGGCCCGACTTGCGGCCGGTCAGACCTGCCTCGCTGAGCTGCTTGAGGATCGGGGCGGGGGCGTGCAGCCGGTCGTGCGACGCGGAGTACATCGCCTCCAGGACGGTACGGGCGGTGTCGACGCCGATCAGGTCGAGCAGGGCGAGGGGGCCCATCGGCAGCCCGCAGCCCAGCTTCATGGCCGCGTCGATGTCCTCACGGGAGGCGTAGTTCGCCTCGTACATCGCGGCGGCCTGGTTGAGGTAGCCGAAGAGGAGCCCGTCGGCGACGAAACCCGGCCGGTCGCCCACCGCAACCGGTTCCTTGCCGAGCTCGCGGGCGAGCTCCGTGACCGCCTCGACGGCCGGCGGCGCGGTCAGCACCGAGGAGACCACCTCGACCAGCTTCATCGCGGGCGCCGGGTTGAAGAAGTGCAGGCCCAGCACGCGCTCGGGGTGCTGCGACTCGGCCGCAAGCCGGGTCACCGACAGGGCGTTCGTGCCGGTCGCCAGGATGGTGGTGGGGGAGACGATCGCGTCGAGTTCGCGGAAGAGCTGCTGCTTGAGCTCGTACGACTCGGGCACGACCTCGATGACGAGCTGGGCGTCTGCCACGGCCTGCAGGTCGCAGAAGGTACGGAACCGGGCGAGCGCGTCCAGGCGCTCCGTCTCGGTGATCCGCTCCTTCTGCACGGCGCGGGCGGTGGAGGCCTCCAGGGCGGCGACGGCCTGACGGGCGGCCGCGTCGCTGACGTCGATACCGATGACCTCGCGGCCGGCCCGGGTCAGGACCTCGGCGATGCCGATGCCCATGGTGCCGAGACCGACGACGGCGATGGTGGAGAGAGGGGTGTCCATCACGGGACTCCAGAGGATGAGTGACGACTGAGTGGGCGCACGGCGCGCACGGATCGGCTGGGGCCACAAGGGTCCACACCAGCGCATGGCGTGCGGGAATTGCGTGTCGTGGTGTTCCTGGCCGGGGTGCGGGAGGCACGCCCGGACAGGAGAGGGGGCGACGGACTCTGTCCCGGAGTCGCGTCTCACAAAGCTGCCGAACCGACAAGCACTCCGGGTGGCTGCGTCACCAGGCCACTGGAGTCGGCGGGGATGGTGTCCCGCTCACATGAGATTAACCGGCGAGTAACGAGCGCGCCAGCCCCGATTCGCTGTGCGTCGGGTCACACTCACCGTGGCCACCGATACCCTCAGGGTCATGGACGAGGAGTTCCGGTCGTTGACCGACCGGCTGGCGGACGAGGCGGGGGAGTCGGCTGCGTACCGCAGACTGCTCGCCACCGACGACGACGAGGAACTGGCCCGGGTCCTCGTCGAACGGGAGCGACCGCTCTGGGCGCGTGAGATCGC
The DNA here is from genome assembly GCF_040683105.1 of Streptomyces sp. NPDC051020. Taxonomy (NCBI): domain Bacteria; kingdom Bacillati; phylum Actinomycetota; class Actinomycetes; order Kitasatosporales; family Streptomycetaceae; genus Streptomyces; species Streptomyces sp. NPDC051020. Next base: position 44,853 of record NZ_JBFBCG010000018.1, read on the forward strand.
CGCGTTCCGGCTCGGCTGCGGCGGCGACCGACGGGCCTTCGAGGCACTGATCCTGCTGCTCAACCACCGCGACCCGGAGCGCTGCGTCTCCGCGGCCCACGCCCTGGTGCGCCTGGGCGACCCCCGCACCCCGCGTGCCGCCGCCGCGCTCGCGACGAACACCCTGCGCACCGCGTACGCCCTGCACCCGGTCCGTCTGCTCACCGCCCTGCGGGCCCCCGAGTCCGTCCCGGCGCTGATCAGCACGCTGGAGCGGCTGCTGGGGCCGGACGAGCCGCACTGGCGCGTCGCGCTGGCCTGTGTGGAGGGTCTGGGGCAGCTCGGCGACGCGCGGGCCCGCCCGGTCCTGGAGGCGGCACTGCCGCACCCCAGGCTGGCCGGAGCGGCGGAACGGGCGATCAGCCGACTGCCGTCGCCGGGCGCGCCCGGCGACTGAGGACGGAACAGCGGACGGCCGGGGCCGGCTCCCTTCGCCGGACCCGACCCCGCCCCGTCAGCCGTGGAAGCCGAGCAGCCCGTGCAGCGTGCCGCCCTTGCTGCCCGCGCGCGTCGCCGACTTCGCCGCCTCGGCGGTCAGCGGCTTCGGGTCGGGCGACGTCCCGCACACCGCATCCACGTCGCCGAGGCTGCCGTCGCCGCGAGGGACGGTGCCCTTGGCGAGATAGTCCGCCAGGTATGTGTCCAGGCATGCGTTGCCGCTCAGCGTGACACCGTGGTTGCCGCCGCCCTGCTCGACGACCAGGCTGGAGCCGCGGAGCCGCCGGTGCAGGGTGACCCCGCCCGCGTACGGTGTGGCCGCGTCCTCCGTGGCCTGGAAGAGGAGCGCCGGCGGGAGCGCGTGGTTCGAGACCCGCACCGGATTCAGCGGCGCCACCGGCCAGGAGGCGCACGGCGCGTTGTACCAGGTGTTGCTCCAGGCGTAGAACGGCGCTTTGGCGTGCACCTTCCAGCTGTCGTTGCGCCAGGTGTTCCAGCTCAGCGGCCACCGGGAGTCGCGGCACTGCACGGCCAGGTACACCGAGTACCCGTTGTCGCCCTTCGCGTCGACGGCACCGAGCCGGTCGTACGCGGCGACGAGCGCGTTCTGGTCCTTGTGGTTCACGTACGCGGCGAACGCGTCGGCCAGATAGGGCCAGTACCCGTTGTAGTAGCCGCCCGGCAGGAAGGTCTCCTCCAGCTCGCTCGGGCCGACTTTCTTGCCCGCGGGCTGTTTCCGCACCGCGTCGCGCATCCGGTACCAGGCTGCCTCGACCCTCGCCGGGTTGTTGCCGAGCCGGTACGTCTCGTCGTGCTTCGCCACCCATGCGGCGAACGCCTTCTGGCGGGCGTCGAACGCGTAGTTCTGGCCGATGTTGTCCTGGTACCAGACGCCTTCCGGGTCGACGTTCGAGTCGAGCACCAGCCGCCGCACCCGCTGCGGGAACAGCTTCGCGTACACCGCGCCCAGGTACGTACCGTATGAGTACCCGAAGTAGTTGATCTTCGGGGCGCCGGTGGCCTGCCGGATCACATCGAGGTCCTTGGCGGCGCTGACCGTGTCCATGTACGGCAGCAGGTCGGGGTACTTCCTGCCGCACTCCGCGGCGAAGTTGCGCGCCCGGTCGCGGCGGGTCCGCTCCTTGGCGAGGGTCCGCGGCACCGAGTCGGGCCGCGGCGGCTTGAAGTACTTGGGTACGCAGTCCAGCGCCGGGGAGCTCTTCCCGACCCCACGCGGGTCGAACCCGATCACGTCGTACTGCGCGGCGACGTCCTTCGGGAGCGAGGAGGCCACGAACCCGGCCATGGTCAGCCCGCTGCCGCCAGGACCCCCGGGGTTGACGAAAAGCGGACCCTGCGAGGTCTTCGCGGTGTGCGGGATCCGGGACAGGGCGAGCGTGATCCGCCGGCCCGACGGATTGTCATGATTGAGCGGTGTACTGACCTTTGAGCACTGCAGTTTCGGATACGCCTTGGTGCCACAGCGGGTCCAGCGGAGTTGCGCGGCATGCGGTGCGACGTCGGTGGCGGCCGCCGGGGACGGCACGGCGGTCACCAGACCGGCGACCGTCGCACCGACGGCGATCAGAATTCCTGAACGATTCGTCATATGGCCTCCCGTGGTGGGGGAATGCGGCTGCGTGTGGCACAGCCCCCGCCGCATGCTCCCCGCATTCGGACACGGAAGGACATGATCGAGTGAGAGTTGACCCGTTTGCCGGGGTGGTGACGGAGGCTCAGAGCAGGATCGGCGCGGTGGACCCGGGACCGTCCGGCGGCGGCCGCCGGACGGGCCCGTTGTCGAAGGTGCGCGTGGTCACCGCGTCCGCGGCGAAGGGCGTGCCCGTCCGGGCCTCGCGGGTGTTCTCGGCCGGATTGTCTCCGTGCACGGACGCCTCCTCGGCAGCACTGGAAAGAGAATGGAATGCCTGTTCCCGTGATCGTTTTTCCCCTTCGTCCCGGCTCGGATTTTGAGCGGCGTGCCGGAGGTGATTGGCTCAGCACACCCCCGAACAACCGAAGTGCTGGAGGAACAGCCATGGCGCAGGTCGAGGCCACGACAGAGCGGATCATCGCGGCGGACGCGGAGACGGTGTTCGACGCGCTGGCCGACTACCAGGAGGTCCGGGGCAAGGTCCTGCCCGGCCACTTCAGCGAGTACGAGGTCCGCGAGGGCGGTGACGGCGAAGGCACCCTCGTCCACTGGAAGCTCCAGGCCACCAGCAAGCGGGTCCGCGACTGCCTGCTCGACGTGACCGAGCCGACCGACGGGCAGCTCGTCGAGAAGGACCGCAACTCGTCGATGGTCACCACGTGGACCGTCACCCCGGCCGGTGAGGGCCGGTCCAAGACCGTCGTCTCGACCGTCTGGAACGGCGCGGGCGGCATCGGTGGATTCTTCGAGAGGACCTTCGCGCCCAAGGGTCTTGCACGCATCTACGACGAGCTGTTGCAGAACCTCGCGACGAAGGTCGAGAAGTAGCCTCACGTATCGCTGACCGGCCTCACCGGTTCGGGTGGTTTTCCGGGCCGGTCGGTTGTGCGCCGTAGTGGCTCCCACCGGGGGATAAGCCCCCCGAGTGCGCCGTCAGCGCCCCCCGTCGCGTTTGCCCTCCCTTGTCGCGCAATGCGAGAAATGGGCGGCGCAGATGCGACGAGGGGAGCGGCACGTGGCGGGTGGAATCACTCTGGTGAAGGACGAGCCGGACGGTGCGGAGGGCGACGTCGAGGCGGCGACCGTGGATCCGCACGGTGCTCGGACCGCCGCCCTGCCCGGTGCGGGGACTCCGCCCTCGCCGCCACCGGGTCCCGACGCCGCGGAGATCAGCCCCCGCCGGATCCGGCTGGTCTTCCTCGGGTTGATGCTCACCCTGCTCCTCGCGGCGCTCGACCAGATGATCGTCGCCACCGCACTGCCGAAGATCGTCGGTGAGCTGCACGGCCTGGAGAAGATGTCCTGGGCCGTCACCGCCTATCTCCTCGCCTCCACCATCGGGCTGCCGATCTACGGCAAGCTCGGCGATCTCTTCGGCCGCAAGAGCGTCTTCCAGTTCGCCATCGTCGTCTTCGTCGTCGGCTCCGCGCTGGCCGGCTGGTCCCGGACCATGGACGAGCTGATCGCCTTCCGTGCCGTCCAGGGCATCGGCGGCGGCGGGCTCATGATCGGGGTCCAGGCGATCATCGCGGACGTCGTACCGCCCCGCGAGCGCGGCCGTTTCATGGGGCTGATCGGCGCCGCCTTCGGTCTCGCGTCCGTCGCCGGACCGCTGCTCGGCGGGTTCTTCACCGACCACGCTTCCTGGCGCTGGTGCTTCTACATCAACGTCCCGTTCGGACTGGTCACACTGGCCGTCATCACCGTCGTACTGAAACTCCCCAAACCCGACGTCCGGCCCCGGCTCGATGTGCTCGGCGCGCTGCTGCTGGCCGCCGCCTCCACCTGCGTGGTGCTGCTGACCAGTTGGGGCGGTACGGAGTACGCCTGGGGCTCGCGCACCATCCTCGGGCTGGCCGCCGGGGCCGCCGGAACGGCTCTGCTCTTCCTGGTCGTTGAGCGCCGCGCGCCCGAACCGGTGATCCCGCTGAGGCTGTTCCGCGACTCGATCTTCAATGTGACCGCGCTCGTCGGCGCGGTCGTCGGCGTCGCACTGTTCGGCGCCGCCAGCTATCTGCCGACGTTCCTGCAGATGGTCGACGGCGCCACCGCCACCGAATCCGGGCTGCTGATGCTCCCGATGATGGGCGGCATCGTCGGCGCGTCCGTCGTCTCCGGCCAGCTGATCTCCCGTACCGGCCGCTACCGCGTCTACCCGATCGTCGGGAGTGCGATCTCGGTCGTCGGCATGTGGCTGCTCTCCCGCCTCGAAACCGACACCCCACGCCTGGAATACAGCATCGCGCAGGCCGTTCTCGGTATCGGGATTGGCCTGATCATGCCGGTGCTCGTCCTTGCCGTGCAGAACTCCGTACCACCCGCCGACCTCGGTACCGCCACCAGCGCGAACAACTACTTCCGGCAGATCGGCGGCAGCGTCGGCGCCGCCGTCTTCGGAACGCTCTTCGCGGGCCGTCTCGCCGACGCCCTCGCCGTCCGCCTCCCCTCCGGCGCCGACCTCCCCGACCCCGAGTCGATCACCCCGCAGCTGGTCCACGCCATGGAGCCGGCCCTCCGCGACAGCTACATCCAGGCGTACGCCGACGCGATGCCGCGGATCTTCCTCTACCTCGTGCCGGTGCTCGCACTCGGCCTCGTCATCGCCTTCTTCCTCAAGGAGAAACCGCTGGTGTCCCACCACAGCCCCGAATCCGCAGCCGCCGAGTCCGCCGCCCCCATCCCGGCCGCCCGCACCACCCAGGCCCCTCCACCTCCCGTCTACCTGTCGGGCGTCCCGGTGTGCGGCTGCGTCCAGCACCCCGACGGTACGAAGGTCCCACGCGCCGCCCTCACCCTGATCGACATCCAGGGGAAGCAGGTCGGTCGCGGCGCGAGCGGCGACGACGGGCGGTACGCGCTGAGCGTGCCCGGCTCCGGTTCGTACGTCCTCATCGCGGCGGCCGGAGGGCACCAGCCGCAGGCCGTCAGCGTCACCGTCGGCGAGCGGCCCGTTGAGCTCGACGTGGTGCTCGGCGGTGCGGGCCGGCTGGCCGGGACCGTCCTCACGGCCGACGGGATCCCGGTGCGGGACGCCGCCGTCACGCTCACCGATGTGCGCGGCGAAGTCGTCGCGTCCACCCGCAGCGGCCGTGAAGGCGGCTATGTGATCTCGGAGTTGGTGGCCGGCGAATACACCCTCGCCGCCAGCGCCCCCGCCTTCCGGCCCGCCGCGCTGCCGGTCAGTGTGCAAGCGGCCAGGGAGACCCGGCAGGACATCGAACTGGCCGGCGGAGCGGTGCTGCGCGGCGTCGTACGGGCGAGCGGCGGACGCCTCGTCGAGGACGCCCGGGTCACGCTCCTGGACGCGGCGGGCAATGTCGTCGACACCCTGACAACCGGGCCCGACGGGGCGTTCCGCTTCGTGGACCTGTCGACCGGCGAGTACACCGTCATCGCGGCGGGGTACCCGCCGGTGGCCACTGTCCTCCAGGTCGCAGGCGGCGGACGCACCGAACGCGACTTGCAGCTCGGTCATGAGGACTGACGCCGCGCCCCTTCGCCGCTTTGGACCGGTTGGTTTTATGCGCATGTCACCGAAGCGCTCTCCGGGCGGCGCGCCGCGTCGCACGAAGCGGGTGACCGCCGCCGTCGCCGCACTCGTCGCACTCGGGCTCACCTGCTCGGCCTGTACGACGGGGGCGGCGGCGAACCGGGGCGGAACCTCGACCCCTCACCCCGGCGGCCCCGCGGCCTCCACCGTCACCACTGCCTACACCCCGTACGTCAGCGCCACGACCGCGGCCGACACCGACTCCGTCGGCTCCCCCGACACGTACAACCTCGCCTTCGTCGTCGCCGGCGACGACACCTGCACCCCGCTCTGGGGCGGCACCGCCGAGGCCACCAGTGCGTCGGTGACCTCACGCGTCGCCCGGCTGACGTCGACCGGCGCGGACGTCCGGGTCGCGTTCGGCGGGGCCGCGGGCACCGAGCTGGCGCTCGCGTGTGACAGCGCCGAGAAGCTGGCCGACGCCTACGCCCAGGTGCTCGACGCCGTCGGTGCCACCAAGGCCGACTTCGACATCGAGGGCGCCGCACTCACCGACCGGGCGTCGATCACCCTCCGCGACAAGGCGCTCCGCCTCCTGCAGAAGCGGAGGCACCTCGATGTCACGTACACCCTGCCCGTGATGCCGGACGGCCTGCAGCCCACCGGTACGGGCCTCCTGAGCGACGCCGCCGGGCAGAAGGTCGACATCTCCGCAGTGAACATCATGGCCATGAACTACAGCTCGTCCCACGATGGTGACATGAGCGACTACGCGCGACAGGCCGCCGAAGCCACCCATGACCAGCTCACCGACGTACTCGGCCTGTCGGACACCGAGGCCTGGCAGTCGCTGCACATCACGGTGATGCTCGGTGTCAACGACGTGGCAGGGGAGACGTTCACCCTCGCCGACGCCGCATCCCTGCGCGCTTTCGCCCGGCGGACCGGTGTCGGCGCGCTTTCCATGTGGGCCACCTTCCGCGACCAGAAATGCACCGACGAGGACACCTCGACGGCGAACGCGACCTGCAGTGGAGTCGAGCAGAAGCCGGGAGCGTTCGCGAGCGCGTTGGGGGGATGACGGCCGTCAGCGCCCGGCGTCACTCAGTACGTCAACCGTGCGGGCTGTGCCGCGCGGGTGCGGCGATGCAGGAGCACACGGTGGGGGAGGACGAGGACTCTGCCGAGCGGCCGGCCCCTTCCCCGGGGGCGCAGGACGAGCTCGTGACAGGTCACCCGATCCGCCGGTCGGCGTGCAGTCGTGAGCCGTCTTCACCCGGACGGTCGACCGATGTCCACGCCACTGCACCCCGGGCCGCGCGCTACCGACCGGGCCCGGAAACGCTGGGTGCGTCGTTCCCCGTCCCATCGACGGCGGCTCATCACCACGGCGTGACCCGGGGGACCGCCGCGTGCCCCACGGACGGGCCACGGCGCGCCGACCGGGGCCCGGGTACGGGATCCGGACCGTTGGAGGCCCGGCACCGGGACCCCTGCGCCGACTGGCCGTCCGACTGACCCGGCAGTGGCCTGGACCTCTGGAGCTGACAACACCTCTGGCCTGGGGCTCCGCCGCCGCGTACGGTGTTGCCGCATGAAGATCTCCCGTCGCGAACGGCCGCTTCGGGAGCCTGTCGGGCGTTCCTCCGGGGCCGAGGCCGGCAATCGCTGTCGCGGCCGGGACGCATGCCTGCTCACTTGCGAGAGGACCGATACACCGTGAAGATCCTCATCAGCGCGGACATGGAAGGCGCCACGGGCGTGACCTGGCCGGCCGATGTGCTGCCCGGGACGCCGCAGTGGGAGCGCTGCCGATCGATGTTCACCTCCGATGTGAACGCGGCAGCCCTCGGCTTCTACGACGGGGGCGCCGACGAGGTGCTGATCAACGAGGCCCACTGGTCCATGCGCAACCTGCTGCTGGAGCGGCTCGACGAGCGGGTCCAGATGCTCACCGGGAGGCACAAGTCCCTCAGCATGGTGGAGGGCATCCAGCACGGTGACGTCGACGCGATCGCCTTCGTCGGCTACCACACGGGAGCCGGTTCGGAGGGCGTGCTCGCCCACACGTACCTGGCCAACTCCATCACCGGCGTCTGGCTGAACGGGGTCCGCGCCAGCGAGGGACTGCTCAACGCGCATGTCGCCGCGGAGTACGGCGTGCCCGTCGTCCTCGTCACGGGCGACGACCTGACCTGCGTGGACGCCGGCGGATACGCCCCCGCCGCCCGCAAGGTCGCGGTGAAGGACTATGTGTCGCGGTACGCCGCGGTGTGCCGAACCCCCGCTCGTACCGCGGCCGATATCCGCGCTGCCGCCAAGGAGGCCACCTCGCTCGCCGGGCGCGTCGAACCGGTGCGGGGCGGCCCGTTCACGGTGGAGCTGGAGTTCGACGCCGAGCATCTGGCCACAGCGGCCACTGTTGTTCCCGGCGTGGTGCCCAGTGGCGAGCGGCGCGTCGCCTACACCAGCGCGACGATGTACGAAGGTATTCGCACGTTCAAGGCGGTGACGACGATCGTGTCGTCCGCCGTGGAGGAACAGTATGGCTGAGGCGACCACCCCCCAGGACTCCGTCGACGGCCTGGCACTCGACGAATCCGTGACGTTCACGTCCGAACTGATCCGGATCGACACGACCAACCGGGGCGGCGGCGATTGCCGGGAGCGCCCGGCGGCCGAGTACGTCGCCGAACGGCTGGCCGCCGCCGGACTGGCACCCCAGCTGCTCGAACGCACCCCGGGCCGCACCAACGTGGTCGCCAGGATCGAGGGCACCGACCCGTCCGCCGACGCGCTCCTCGTCCACGGGCATCTCGACGTCGTGCCCGCCGAGGCCGACGACTGGACCGTGCACCCCTTCTCCGGGGAGGTCCGCGACGGTGTCGTCTGGGGCCGCGGCGCCATCGACATGAAGAACATGGACGCGATGGTCCTCGCCGTCGTCCGCGCCTGGGCCCGGGCCGGTGTCCGGCCCCGCCGGGACATCGTGATCGCGTACACCGCCGACGAGGAGGCCAGCGCGGAGGACGGCTCCGGCTTCCTCGCCGACCGGCACCCCGAACTCTTCGAAGGGTGCACGGAGGGCATCAGTGAATCCGGCGCCTTCACCTTCCACGCCGGACCGGGGATGTCGCTCTACCCCATTGCCGCGGGCGAGCGCGGGACCGGGTGGCTGAAGCTCACCGCCCACGGCAAGGCCGGGCACGGCTCAAAGGTCAACAGGGCCAACGCCGTCACCGCACTCGCCGCGGCCGTCGCCCGGATCGGCACGCACGAATGGCCGGTACGGCTCACCCCGACCGTACGTGCCGCCCTCACCGAGATCGCCGCCCTGCACGGCATCCGCGCCGATGTCGACGCCCCCGGGTTCGACGTGGACGAACTGCTCGGAAAGCTCGGACCGGCCGCGGCCCTGGTCGAGCCGACCGTCAGGAACAGCTCCAACCCGACGATGCTCGAGGCCGGGTACAAGGTCAACGTGATCCCCGGCCGTGCCCTCGCCTACATCGACGGCCGGACGGTGCCCGGTGGCGAGGACGAGTTCCACGCCACCCTGGACCGGCTGACCGGACCGGGCGTCGACTGGGAGTTCCACCACCGCGAGGTCGCTCTGCAGGCGCCGGTCGACTCACCGACGTACGCGAAGCTGCGCGCCGCCGTCGAACGCTTCGACCCGGACGGCCATGTTGTGCCGTACTGCATGTCGGGCGGCACGGACGCCAAGCAGTTCTCCCGGCTCGGCATCACCGGCTACGGCTTCTCACCGCTGAAGCTCCCGGTCGGCTTCGACTACCAGGCGCTCTTCCACGGCGTCGACGAACGCGTGCCCGTGGAGGCACTGCACTTCGGCGTCCGCGTACTCGACCACTATCTGCGCACGGCCTGACCCGCACGGGGGGATTGAACATGGTGTCCACGGAGGCCTACGGAACATGGCCGTCGCCAATCGACGCACGGCTGGCCGCCTCGCACGACGGCCGCCCGGAGTACGTCGGCGCGGTCGGCGACGAGATGTGGTGGACGGAGCCGCGCCCGGCCGAGGCGGGCCGCCGCGCACTGGTCCGCCGCCGGGCGGACGGGACCACCGAATCCGTGCTGCCCGTTCCGTGGAACGTACGCAGCCGCGTCATCGAGTACGGCGGACTGCCCTGGGCCGGTGGAGCGCGCGCCGACGCCGGCCCGCTGATCGTCTTCGTGAACTTCACCGACCAGCGGCTGTACGCGTACGCCCCCGACGGACCCGACGAACCATGGCCACTCACACCGGTCTCGGCCGTCGGCGGCGGACTGCGCTGGGTCGACCCGCAACTGCGCCTCGACCGGGGCGAGCGGGGCGAAGTGTGGTGCGTCCTGGAGGAGTTCACCGGCGAGGCGCCCACCGATGTGCGCCGGGTGATCGCCGCCGTACCACTGGACGGATCGGCGGCCGACGACCGCGGCGCGGTACGCGAACTCTCCGACGGCCGGCACCGCTTCGTGACCGGGCCGAAGCTGTCGCCCGACGGGCGGCGCGTCGCGTGGATCGCCTGGGACCATCCGCGGATGCCGTGGGACGGCACCGAGGTGATGCTCGCCGACATCACCGACGACGGCACGTTCCGCAGCGCCCGGAGCTTCGGCGGCGGATCCGGGGAATCGGTGCCGCAGGTCGAATGGACCACCGACGGACAGCTTCTCTTCGCGAGCGACCGCAGCGGCTGGTGGAACCTGTACCGCGCCGATCCGCACCGGGGCGCGGTGGCGCTCTGCACACGGGAGCAGGAGTTCGCCGGGCCGCTCTGGAAGATCGGACTCAGCTGGTTCCGCCCGCTGGAGAACGGACTGATCGCCACCATCCACGGCCAGGGCACCACCACCCTCGGCATCCTCGACCCGGAGACCGGCGAACTCGCCGACACCGCCGGGCCCTGGACCGCGTGGGCCGAGACGCTCGCCGTTCACGGCAGCCGGGTCGTCGGCGTCGCCGCGAGTCCGCAGAGCGCGTACGAGGTGGTGGAGCTGGACACCGCGACGGGCCGCACCCGGATCATCGGCGCGCAGCACCGCGACGCGGTCGACCCCGCGTACTACCCCGCACCGCAGAACCGCACCTTCACCGGGCCCGAAGGCCGTGACATCCACGCCCACATCTATCCGCCCCGCAACCCCGAACGCGAGGGGCACGAAGGCGAGTTGCCGCCCTACGTCGTGTGGGCGCACGGTGGCCCCACCGGCCATGCCGCGCTCGTCCTCGACCTGGAGATCGCCTACTTCACCTCGCGCGGCATCGGCGTCGCCGAGGTCAACTACGGCGGCTCCACCGGTTACGGCAGGGCCTACCGCAACCGGCTGCGCGAACAGTGGGGCATCGTCGACGTGGAGGACTGCGCCGCAGTCGCCCGGGCGCTGGCAGCCGAGGGCACGGCCGACCCGGACCGGCTCGCCATCCGCGGCGGCAGCGCCGGCGGCTGGACCACCGCCGCGTCGCTGACCAGCACCGACGTCTACGCCTGCGGCACCGTCAGCTATCCGATCCTCGACCTGACCGGCTGGGGCACCGACGAGACCCATGACTTCGAGTCGCAGTATCTGGAGTCCCTGATCGGCCCGCTCGCCGAGGTCCCGGATCGCTACCGCGCGCGGTCGCCGATCAACCGCTCCGACGAGCTGACCACACCGTTCCTGCTGCTCCAGGGGATGGACGACGTGATCTGCCCACCGGTCCAGTGCGAGCGGTTCCTGACCGCCATCGAAGGGCGCGGCATCCCGCACGCGTATCTGACGTTCGAGGGGGAGAGCCATGGATTCCGGCGTGCCGACACCCTGATCGCCGCACTGGAGGCCGAACTCTCCCTCTACGCCCAGACCTTCGGCATCGACCGCCCCGACGTGCCACGACTGGAGCTGAAGAAGTGACGCTGACTCCCCTGACCCGCGCCGCCCGCCTGCGACCGGGTGCCAGGGTCGCCGTCGTGTCGCCCAGCGGACCGGTGCCGGGCGACCGCCTCGAGGCGGGTCTGGACGTGCTGCGCGGCTGGGGCCTGGAGCCCGTCGAGATGCCCCATGTCCGCGATGTACACCCGGAGTTGGGCTATCTCGCCGGTACGGACGAGGCGCGCGCCCGCGACCTGGAGCAGGCCTGGTGCGACCCGTCTTTCGACGCGGTGCTGTGCGCCCGCGGCGGATACGGGGCGCACCGCATGGTCGACCTGGTCGACTGGGCGGCGATGCGCGCGGCCGGGCCCAAGGTGTTCGTCGGCTACAGCGACATCACCGTGCTGCACGAGGCGTTCGCCCTGCGCATGGGGCTCGCGACGCTGCACGGCCCGATGGTCGCCGCGGAGACCTTCCTCAAGGACCCGGACACCCAGGAGTCGCTGCGGGCCACCCTGTTCGAGCCGGAGTCGGTACGGACCCTCGGCCTTCGTACGGCCGAGGTGCTGGTGCCCGGTCGGGGCAGCGGCATCACGTACGGCGGTTGCGTGAGCCTGCTCGCCGCCGACATCGGCACCCCGCAGGCCCGGACGTCCGCCCGCGGCGGGCTGCTGATGATCGAGGACACGACGGAGGATCCGTACCGCCTCGACCGCATCTTCACTCAACTGCTGCGGGCCGGGGCGCTGTCCGGGGTTTCCGGGGTCGCCTGCGGCTCCTGGCAGGGCTGCGAACCGTACGAGGAGGTGCGTGCAGTCCTGGCCGACCGGCTCGGCGGGCTGGGCGTGCCCGTCGTCGAGGAGCTGGGCTTCGGCCACGGCCCGACGGCGCTGACGATTCCGCTCGGTGTGCCCGCGGTGCTGGACGCGCCGGAGGACGGCGGTCCGGGCACGCTCACGGTCGAGGTGCCCGCGCTGATCTGAACACAGGGTCCCGCCGGTGCGGGTGCCCGACGTCACCCGGTCGTTCACCGTACAGCTGCCGGGCATCGTGTACCGGTACGAGGAGGGGCACGGGATCGAATTCGTGATCGCGGCCGGTGACGGCGCGTACTTCGGCAATCGTGGCAGCCAACCGGTCACCGTCGTCAGCAGCCCGCAGGACACCGGTGTGCTGCAGCTGCCGGTGGTCACAGGACGGGTGAACTGATCCGGACCGGACCGTCACCTGTACGGCCGCACGCCACCCCCCCCGGGAGCGGGATGGGGGCATCCTGGAGTCGGGGGCGGTGGCGCATCAGGACCAGGGAAGGGGCCCGGCCATGAGCCCGAAGGACGTATCGAGTGGCGGCAAGGGCGGCGTCGGACCGTTCTCACCGTCCCGCATCGTTGTCCTCGTCATCGCGGTCCTGTCGATCGTCTTCATCGCCGAGAACACCGGCGAGGTCACCATCCGTATGCTGATCCCGCTGGTGACGCTGCCCCTGTACGTGGTGCTGATCGCGATGTTCGTGGCCGGCATGGTGTGCGGCGGCTATCTGTTCCGCCGCCGTCCCAAGTGAGCCCGGCGCGCTGTCCAAGGGCTGTCCCGTAATCCCTGGCGGATCAGTGCGCGGCGTCAAATGCGGTGCATCGCAAGGCGGAGGGGCGTTCTCATACTGGGCGTATTCGGGCGTTCCGACAGCGCGGCGAGGTGCCGCAGTTGTCGTCGTGCGCCCGCCAGGGATTACGGGACAGCCCTTACGCTGTCCGGATGTCTGACAACGTCTACCTGGCCGAAGGCCCGCGCGTGGGGATCCGCCCCTTCACCCCCGCGGACGGCGAGGAGTTCACCAGCCGGACCAAGGAGAGCGGCGGCCTGCACCGCCCGTGGCTGTTCCCGCCCGACGACCCGCGTGCGTACGCCGCTTACGCGGGCCGGCTGATCGAGGACCCCGCAAAGGCGGGCTTCCTCGTCTGCGAACGCACAGCCGTCGACGACGGGAACGGGACCGCGGCCGGAAGCGGCCCCATCGCAGGCTTCATCAACATCAACAACATCGTCTTCGGCGCCTTCCGCTGCGGCGCGCTGGGATACGGAGCATTCGCCCATGCGGCTGGGCGCGGCCTGATGAGCGAGGGTCTCGACCTGGTCCTGCGGCACGCCTTCGGCCCGCTCGCCCTGCACCGCCTGGAAGCGAACATCCAGCCCGGCAACAAGGGCTCGATCGCCCTGGTGCGCCGGGCCGGATTCCGGCTCGAAGGCCTCTCCCCGGACTTCCTCTTCATCGACGGGGCGTGGCGGGACCACGAACGGTGGGCGATCACGTCGGAGATGCACGCCCCAGGTCCTTGATCCGGAAGGAAGGCCCCAGGGGATGTCCCGTCCTGATCCGCCGGACACGCCTCAGGCAGGCACGGCGCCCCCGAGCGCCGCGGACACCACGGCGCCGGGCTCCGACCCGGCCTGCACGACCACGGCTCCGTCTGGACCCCAGACACCGGAACCGCCGGACGTCTCCGGATACGTACCGCTGGCCCCCGCCGAGGTGGCCAGCACCACCCACACCCCGTGAGCGAGCGCCCGCTCCCTCATGTGCCCGTCGCGCCGGGCCGCCGACTCGGGACCCGCGCCGTAGAGCGTGCCGGCCACATACGCGTGGATGCCCAGCGCGGCGGTCTCGGCGGCGTGCTCCGGGACGGCCGCGTCGTAACACACCGCAAGGCCGAGCCGCACGCCGTCGATCACCAGGACCTCCGGCTTCTCGCCCGGAGCGAAGCGGTCGAACTCCTCGCCGTGCAGCCACATCTTCCGGTAGACGACCCGCGCGCCCTCTCCCGTGACGGCCAGCGCGGCGATGTACTCACGCTCGTCCGTCTCGTGTACCGGTGCCCCGACCAGGGCGGTCGCTCCGGTGGTGCGGCACGCGGAGACGATGGGCCGGAGGCGGGCGTCGTCGGGCGAGACGGCCGGGGCAGCGAGGTCGTAGCCCGTCAGTGACAGCTCCGGGAAGACGACCAGCCGAGCCTTCGCGTCCCTGATCGCCTCGGCATGCGCTGCGGCGTTCGCGGCAACGTCGAGATGCTCACAGACGGGCTGGGCGACGGCGACGGTGAGTGGTGCGGGCATGTGCTGCTCCGAATCGGTCGGCTGCTCGAATGGCGGAGCTGTCCCGAGGTGGCCGCCCCTCGACATACTCGCAGCTCACCGGCGGTCGCACCGTACCCGGGGGCCGGGACGGGGCCGTATCGAGAGGATCGGGAGACGCTGCTCGGCACAGAACGGAGGGGAAGCGCTGGGGCTGGGCCGGTTCGCGGGGCTCCGGCACACTGGCTAGGAACGGTGCGGCGTACGCCCGGAGCCCGGGCCGACGGATCATGGCAGGGCTGCTGCTGGACTTCTACGAGCCCACGGCGTCGGCCCGGCCCGCCTCAGAGGGCTGTCGGCGGGCGCCCGCGCTCGCGTTCGGTGCTCCGGTGCGTGAGCAGGTCGCCCGGCTGGCAGTCGAGGACCTCGCAGATGCGGGTCAGCGTGGTGAAGCGGATCGCGCGGGCCCGGCCGTTCTTCAGGATGGACAGGTTCACGTTGGTCACCCCGACCCGGGACGCGAGCTCCGCGAGGCTCATGCCGCGCTCGTTGAGCATGCGGTCGAGATGGACCTCGATCGCATGGCTGTCGTGGTCGTCCGACGCCATCACACCGTCCCTTCCAGATCCTCCCGCATGGCCACCCCGGCGCGCATGATACGGGAGAACGTGAGGATGCCCAGGGCCGTGAAGACGAGTGCGTAGGGCGGCTGCCAGATTCCCAGCCAGCTGTCCGCGTCGAAGGTGTAGTCCTGGGCCAGGGTCGCCAGGAGAGCCGCGTGCGCTCCGGCTTCCACCACCTCTGCGACCAGGCAGCCGAGCAGCAGCCACCAGCCCGCGACCCGCAGGTGCTTCACTGTCCGTGCGGTGAAGACGCCCTGGCGGGACGCGTCCTGTATCAAGCGGTTGAGCAGGAACAGGATGCCCAGGACCAGCAGCCACGAGGGAAAGCCGCCGAGGAAGTCGAAAAGCCGCTGGGCACTGTCGGCGTGATCGGTGCAGTACGACGGGCGGGCCATGACCTCGACCCCTGCATGAGGTCGGAACATGCCGGTGAACCCGCCCGTGCTGAAGTCCGAGCGGGATTCGGCACACACGTGCGGACTGCTCCACTGCATGCCCAGCTCGGTGCCGATCAGGGGTCCCAGGGCGCCGACGACGAGGCACACGAGAAACAGCCGGTAGACGCCCCGGACCACAGTGGCGACCGGCTCCAGCAGCCTGGCCTCGGACCCCTGAGACGGCGGTCCATCCGGCGGCTCGGACCTCTTGGATCTCTGTACCTCAGCAGACATCAGCAACCGCCCTCATATCGAATATCGATGTTATCGAAGAACGATAAGAGTAACCGCGCGGGTGGTCAACACTTCTGAGCACCCGTCAACGCCCCACGACCACTGACCCGTTTCTCTCCCCGACGTGGGCGGGGTGGTCGCAACTGGTCCTCCAGGGACCGGTACGAGAACGAGATGATCGCCCGCGGCCCGACCTGACGCGCCCAGCGGCAGTGTGCACATCGTCGACTTGCCGGATCCCGCCGCCGCCCGCGAGTTCGCCTTCGAAGAGCCCGGCTACCAGGCCGGCGTGTACCGCGAGGGAGCGCCGTCGGCGCCCGATGCCGCCGACGGCGTCAGCCTGCGGCGGGGTCGGCGCGTGTGCCTCGGGCATGGACCGGTCTCGCGGACGGGGCCACTGGCCCTACACACGGAACCGCCCCGGTCGCATGTGCGACCGGGGCGGAACGGTTACCGCGCGCTGCGCGGCGACCGAGGCCTAGCCCAGTGCCGCGATGGCCTCGTTGAACGTCGCCGACGGGCGCATGGCGGCCGACGCCTTGGCGGCGTCCGGACGGTAGTAGCCGCCGACGTCGACGGGCGAGCCCTGCACCGCGATGAGCTCGTCGACGATCGTCTGCTCCTGCTCGGTCAGCGTCTTGGCGAGACCGGCGAACGCCTCCGCGAGCTGAGCGTCGTCGGTCTGCTTCGCCAGCTCCTGGGCCCAGTACATCGCCAGGTAGAAGTGGCTGCCGCGGTTGTCGATGCCACCCAGCTTGCGGCTCGGCGACTTGTCCTCGTTGAGGAAGGTGCCGGTGGCGCGGTCGAGGGTGTCGGCGAGCACCTGGGCGCGCGCGTTGCCCGTCGTCTGCGCCAGGTGCTCGAAGCTGACCGCGAGCGCGAGGAACTCACCCAGGCTGTCCCAGCGCAGGTAGTTCTCCTTGACCAGCTGCTGGACGTGCTTGGGAGCGGAGCCACCGGCGCCGGTCTCGAACAGGCCGCCGCCGTTCATCAGCGGGACGACCGAGAGCATCTTGGCGCTCGTGCCGAGCTCCAGGATCGGGAACAGGTCGGTCAGGTAGTCACGCAGCACGTTGCCGGTGACCGAGATGGTGTCCTCGCCCCGGCGGATGCGCTCCAGCGAGAACGCGGTCGCCTCGACCGGCGACAGGATCTTGATCTGCAGACCCTCGGTGTCGTGGTCGGCGAGGTACGTCCTGACCTTGGCGATGAGCGTCGCGTCGTGCGCGCGGCCCTCGTCCAGCCAGAACACGGCCGGGGTGCCGGTGGCGCGGGCGCGGGTGACGGCGAGCTTGACCCAGTCCTGGATCGGCAGGTCCTTGGTCTGGCACATGCGGAAGATGTCACCGGCGGCGACCGTCTGCTCCAGCACCACGTTGCCGGAACCGTCGACGACGCGGACCGTGCCCGGGGCGGCGATCTCGAAGGTCTTGTCGTGGCTGCCGTACTCTTCGGCCTTCTGCGCCATCAGACCGACGTTCGGCACCGAGCCCATCGTCGACGGGTCGAACGCACCGTGCGCCCGGCAGTCGTCGATGACGGCCTGGTAGACGCCCGAGTAGCTGCTGTCCGGCAGGACGGCCAGGGTGTCGGCCTCCTTGCCGTCCGGGCCCCACATGTGGCCGGAGGTGCGGATCATGGCCGGCATGGACGCGTCGACGATGACATCGCTCGGCACGTGCAGGTTGGTGATGCCGCGGTCGGAGTCGACCATCGCCAGGGCAGGACCCTCGGCGAGCTCGGCCTCGAAGGAGGCCTTGATCTCGGCGCCCAGGTGGGGCACGCCGTCCAGGCCGTTCAGGATCGTGCCGAGGCCATCGTTCGGCGACAGACCGGCGGCGATCAGCGCCTGGCCGTACTTCGCGAACGTCTTCGGGAAGAAGGCGCGCACCACGTGGCCGAAGACGATCGGGTCGGAGACCTTCATCATCGTGGCCTTCAGGTGCACGGAGAAGAGCACACCCTCGGCCTTGGCGCGGGCGATCTGCGCCTTGAGGAACTCGTGCAGGGCCGCCGCCCGCATCACGGACGCGTCGACGACCTCGCCCGCGAGCACGGGTACCGACTCGCGCAGGACAGTGGTGGTGCCGTCGTCACCGGCGAGCTCGATCCGCAGGGAGCCGGGCTCGGCAATGACGGCGGACTTCTCGGTGGAGCGGAAGTCGTCGGCGCTCATCGTCGCGACGTTCGTCTTCGAGTCGGCCGTCCAGGCGCCCATGCGGTGCGGGTGCGTCTTGGCGTAGTTCTTCACCGACGCGGGGGCGCGGCGGTCGGAGTTGCCCTCGCGCAGGACCGGGTTGACCGCGCTGCCCTTGATCTTGTCGTAGCGCGCGCGGACGTCCTTCTCCTCGTCCGTCTGCGGGTCGTCCGGGTAGTCCGGCAGCGCGTAGCCCTGCTGCTGCAGCTCGGCGATGGCCGCCTTCATCTGCGGGATCGACGCCGAGATGTTCGGCAGCTTGATGATGTTGGCGCTGGGCGTCTTGGCCAGCTTGCCGAGCTCGGCGAGAGCGTCATCGATGCGCTGGTTCTCGTCGAGGTGCTCCGGGAAGCTGGCAATGATCCGCCCCGCCAGTGAGATGTCGCGGTTCTCCACGGTGACCCCGGCCGTCGAGGCGTACGCCTCGATCACAGGCAAGAACGAATACGTCGCCAGGGCCGGGGCCTCGTCGGTGTGCGTATAGATGATGGTCGAGTCAGTCACCGGGTGCTCCGCTCCACGTCTGCAACATTGCTTGATATCAAGATATCCCGTGACCGTCGCCTGTTCGACAGGGCCCTGCCGACCGGACGGCGGTCCGTGAAGATCATCTGTGGGCGGATCCGGGCAGTGGCCCGACCGTCAGAGCGTCCACACTCCCTTGACGAGCGTGGTGATCCCACCGCCGAGTGCGAGCAGCAGGACGAGCAGTCGGGCCCGCTTTTCCGGCACCCGATCGGTGAGCGCCTTCCCGATCAGGGCGCCCGCCGCCAGGCCGACGGTGATCAGGAGCCAGAGGGGAGCGCTGAGCCGCGGAAGGCCGTGGGCGGCGACGGAGAATGCGTTCACCACCACCCCGTAGAACTGGGCGTTCGGCAGGAATTCCCGCACTGTCCAACCCGCATTCACGGCATACAAGGAGACCGCCGGGCCGCCGACGCCCGCCGATGAGTTCATGAACCCGCCCACGGCACCCGCGGCCACCGCCCCTCCGGGTCCGCGCAGGGCGGGCACCCGGACGCCCCGCATCACCAGCAGCACGGCCCCGCTCACCAGCGCCCCCATGCACGCCAGCAGCACCGGCTCCGGCAACCGGGCCGCCACCCAGCTCCCAGCCGGCACCGTGCACGCCGCCGCCACGACCGGGGGCACCATCGCTGCCGGGCGCACCTGCCGCCAGCCGCCCGCGAGCCCGACCAGGCTGATCGCGCCGGCCGCGCAGTTCGCGAGCACCACACCCTCGGCCGGGCCCAGCACCAGCACCATGGCGGGCACGGCTATGAGCGCGAAGCCCATCCCCGTGAGCCACTGCACCGAGGCGCCGATCAGCACGATGCCGCTCAGCAACAACTCGGCCGTCCCACCGCTCGTCACGGACGGGATCCTGCCAGGTGTGCCGCGTCAGCTCATAGAGTTCCGACGCGCTGACGATCAGCGGCGGGGATTCGGGCGGCCGACCAGGCGGCCGAGACCCCGCAGCCTTCGGCGCGGGCGCGCGGGACGTGGCCGGCGGTTCCGAGGCCGAATCGGGTGCGGGCGGGGCGAGCGCCCGCCCGCGTCGTATCAGTCGTCGATCGCCGCCCCGTACAGCGCGTCCAGGGACGGACCACCGAACGCGCTTGCCCCGTAGTTCCACGAGCCGGAGGTCGTCAAGCCGCCGGTGCCCGCGGAGAACACCCAGACATAGCCGTCGTTCGTGTTCTCACCGGGCGCCGAGACGAGCAGGCCGAAGCGTCCGTCGTCGTTGGGGTCGGTGAAGGAGACTTGGCCGCCGAACTTGTCGCCTTTCTCCACCGTGCCCGGGACCTTCGCGGTGCCCTGCGTCACCGACAGCGCGCCGGTGGCGGTCAGCCCCCGGGCCGAGCCGCGCAGCACGGTGAAGGCACCCGCGTCCGCGACCCGGCCGACGTCCTCGCCGGAGATGCCGACCGCCAGGTCCGCGAATCCGTCCTTGTTCGTGTCGCCGATGGAGAGGTCGGTGCCGAAGCCGTCGCCCCGCTCGTTCGATCCCGGTACGCCGGGAGAGTTCTGGGTCCACCAGACCGGCGGGGTGCCAGGGCCCTCCTGGCCCGCGGGGCCGGCCGCGCTGCCGTAGTAGACGCCGACCAGGCCGCCGGTCATGCTCGCGCCGCCGTCGTCCGGGCTGTGCGGCTCGCCGGTGGCCAGGTCGTCGTATCCGTCGCCGTTGATGTCGCCGGAGGCGACGACCGGGCCGCCGCGTACCGCGGTGACCGGCAGCGGCTCGTCGTTGGAGGCGGTGCCGGGGAGGATGTACGACCAGCCGTGCCCCGGCTCGGCACCGACGCTGGTGCCGGAGACCACCAGGTCGGCGTAGCCGTTGTTGTCGTAGTCGCCGGTCGTCATCGACGCGGGCCGGATGCCCGGCGCCTCGGCGGCGGACCCGGTGCGTGCCTTCTTCGACGGCGAGGAGAGCGTCGTACGCGACTTCTGTACGGGCTGCCGCGTCTGCGGGCCGGCACTCTTCGTGCTGGGCTCGGTGGCCGGCTCGAACTGGTACGTGGTCAGTCCGACCGAGTCCATGACCGCCAGCAGATCGCCCGGGGTGGTGTCGGAGAACCGGGCCGCGGCGAGCGAGGCGCCGAACTTGCCGCCTGCGGTGGGCTCTTCGGCCTGCAGCCAGTTGCTCACCGACCCGCTGAGCCCCTTCGGCGTGCCCCACAGGACGACGACGCCACCCGCGTTGGAGACGGTGCCGATGTCCTCGCCGGGAATGCCGACGACCGCGTCGTCGTAGCCGTCGCCGTCCAGGTCGCCGGTGGCCAGGGTCTTGCCGAAGCCGTCGCCGCCCTCGGCGGCGCCTGCCACACCCGAGGTGTTCTGGCTGAAGGCCCTGGCGTTGGAGGTGCCCATGCCCTTGGGCCCGCCGTACTGCACGGTGACCATGCCCGCGCCCTTGTGCCCGCCGACGGCCGCACCGGGAGCACCGACGAGCACGTCGTCGTAGCCGTCGCCGTTGAAGTCGGTGTTGCGGTCGTTGGCGTGGGTGCCGCCGGGAGTGCCGGCGTACGCGGACGGGGCGGCGGCGACGGCCGCCCCCGTCACGAGGAGAAACGATGCCGCGGCAACGGCGGCCGAGCGGTGCTTACGCATGAGCGGCTCCTTGGCTCACGAAGGGCCGGGCTTGCTCGGGGGCACGGGGGGTATCCGGAAAGGGCCCGTTCCTTGTCCGTCGCCGTGTTTGACAGCGCATGGGGCACAAGGGTTGTACACAGAATGTGTCCGGATTTCCGAAGAAGATCCCGACGCCGCGGTCCGGGGGGCGCATGTTCGCAGTGACCCTGGGTGCCGCGTCTCGTGTCGGCCCCACGTCGCCGCCCCGCGGTTCGGGGGCCGGCGGGGCGATGGCCCTCTGACCGGTGTGGTCCCGGGATGCGGGTGCGGGGCGTCAGCGTGAGGATCGGAGTACGGGCGGTGGCCCGGTAGCGTCCCGGCCCTGAGCCGGTTCTCCCTTCCGGCGCTTCCTGGACCGCCCCCGGCTGTAGGAGCTCGCGGCGCATGTCATAAGCCATCGCGCTTACCAGCAGGTCCTCGGGCTGTCTCACGCGGTGCCAGCCTGCGCTTGTCTCAGGACGGGTGGCATTTCCTCGGGCCTCGGCTGGTGGCATCGGTGAATCGCCGCAGTGCAGCGACCCCGGCGACGGTGATCCGGCCGTCAGCTCGGTTGAGTTCGTCGGTGCCGACCGGCACGTAGGCCAGCCGAGTGTCGCGGTCACGGTTGCTGTGATGCTCGCCCCGCGGTCGTCGCGCCCATGCTCGGCCTGGCACGGTCGGCGCGGGACCTGGCCGCGGATCCGGCGGGTTGCAAGTTCATGTCCCTCACGGAGTTCCGAGCGGCACGGTCCGTTCCGTCCAGGCCAGCCGGCAGGGTCGCGTGTGGGCTCCTACTCGTAGCCAGGCAACGGAAGCTGGACGGGTTCGACAGAAGCCATATCACTTCTTCACGGACTCCGTACGATTGCCCCCATTCGAATGGTTCACATGCTTGCTCCGCTCTCAGGAGGTGTCACCATCGCCGACGATCCGAGTCTCGCGGAGCTGCTGCGCCGCCATCGTCAGGCGGCTCGCCTGACGCTCGAACAACTCGCGGAAGTCTCCAGGGTCAGCGCCCGAACGCTTTCCGACATGGAGCGCGGCCGCAGCAGGGGGCCCCAGCACCGGACCGTTGTCGCGGTGGCGGACGCCCTCGCGCTGACGGCCGAGGACCGCAAGCGGCTCATCGATCTGGCACGCGACGGTCGCCTGCGGGACCACTGGGCTCGTCCCAGCGGTCTGTGCGAACTGCCCCGCGCAGTCGATGACTTCACCGGCCGGACCGCGGAACTGGCCTGGATCGACGGCCTTGCCCGGGCCACCGACCCGCCGGGTAGTGCAATGGTCGGGCTCGTCACCGGCTCTGCCGGGTCGGGCAAGACCACCTTCGTGATCCGCGCCGCGCACGCTCTGCGGCCGGACTTCACGGACGGGGTGCTCTTCCTCGATCTGCTGGGCATGTCCGCGCGCCCCCGGTCGGCCGCCGACGCCCTGAGGCTATTGCTGGGAGCGCTGGGTGTCACCGACCGTCAGGTACCGGCCGACGTCCGGGCACGTGCCTCGCTCTACCGGTCTTTGCTGCATGAGCGGCGGATCCTGGTCGTGCTGGACAACGCCGCATCCGAGGAGCAGATCCGCCCGCTGCTCGCGGCGGGCGGAGCGAGCCGGGTCCTGGCCACCAGCCGTCGGCTGCTGGCGGGCTTGGAGGGGGTGCGCCGCCTGGTGCTGGGCCCGCTGCAGCTACCCGAGGCCACGGAGCTGCTCACCGGCATCGTCGGCGAGCGGTCCGCCACGGACGGACAGGCGGCACTGGTCCGGCTCGCGCGCCTGTGCGGCGGTCTGCCGCTGGCTCTGCGAATCATCGGCAACCGGCTCGTGAGCCGCCCAGGTTGGAGCGCCGGCGAACTCGCCGCCCGGCTGTCGGACGAGGAACACCGTCTGGAGCAGTTCAAAGCGGGCGACCTGAAGATCGCCAACGCGTTCGGGATGTCCTACGAGCAGCTGGGCGCCGCTGCCCGCCGGGTGTTTCGCCGCCTGGCAGCGGTACCGGGCCAGGACTTCGACGCCACCCTCGCGGCCGTGGCCGGCGCCATCGAACTCGCCGACGCCTGGGATGCCCTGGACGAACTCGTCGATCTCGGTCTGCTGCAGGACGGCACCACGGGCCGCTACCGCTTCCACGACCTCGTACGCCTCTTCGCCCGCGACCGGTTGCAGGCGGAGGAGACGGACGCCGACCGCACTGCGCTGACTGCCGAGGTGAGGTCCTGGCTGCTGCGGATGGCGACGACGGCCGGGCGGTGGTTCGAACCCGCCTATGGCCGCCCGGATCGGCCCGACGCCGACCTGCCGGTCCCGTCCTGCGCAGAGGAAGCGGAGCGATGGCTGCGGGCCAACGTGGAGAACTGGCTCGGTGCCCTGCGCCAGGCCGACACCTGTGGCGAGTATGCCGTCGTGCTGGACTGCGCCGAGGCCATGCACTGGTTTTCCGACCGCTGGGTCCACGCCGCGCACTGGCAGGAGGTCTTCACGCTCGGCGCGCATGCCGCAGCCGCACTGGGCGATCTCGTACAGGAGGCGACCCAACTGAACTATCTGGCCTGGGTGCACGGCATCCCGTTGAACGACCCCGAGGGCGCGCTGCGCCATGCGGCCCAGGCGCTGGATCTCGCCACCCGCAGCGAGGCCACGGCGCAGATCGCCTGGGCCCACAACTACACGGCGGTCGCCCTGCGCAGGCTCAACCGGTTCGATGAGGCCATCAGTTCGGCGACGCGGGCGGCGGATCTGTTCAAGTCTCTCGTTGACGCGGATGCGCAGGTGGCGTGCGTCAGCAGTATGGGGCACTGCCTTCGTGAGGCCGGGCGCCCCGCCGAAGCGGTGGAGCGCTATCGCGAGGCCCTCGCCCTGGCCGAGGGCGAAGGCTCTGGGGTCACGCCGAGCATCGCGGCATACCTGGTTCCGCATTATCTGGCGGACCTCGGCTGGTGCCTGGGGCAGCTCGGTCGCCGGGGCGAGGCGATCGCCACGCTCACCGATGCCACCGACCTCATGGAGGCGTACGACGCCAACTATCTGCACGGCCGCGCGCTCGAAGTCCTCGCCGGCCTGCTGGCCCAGGAGGGCCGTGCCCGGGAGAGCCGTCTCACCTACCGCCGTGCGGCCGATGTGTTCGAGACGGTGGGCGACATCGAGGCGCACCGTCGGTGCCGCAGCCTTTCCGTCGGCGCTGACTGACCTCGGCGGCCGCGAGGGGGACGCTCCGCGAGCGGTCGTACGCAGAACTTCTGCGTGCTCTTCTGCATGGTCCGCCCCGCGTCTCATGGCTTCACTGGAGGGCACCGGACAGGCGATGGGCCTGTCCCTCTCCGGCAGGAGTGACCATGGCAACCATCAGGAACATCGTGCTGGTACACGGTGGATTCGTGGACGGCTCGGGCTGGCAGGGCGTCCACGAGCAACTGACCGCCGACGGCTACCGGGTGGCCGTTGTGCAGAACCCGACCCAGTCGCTGGCCGGCGACGTCGCGGCCACCCACCAGATCCTCGACGCCCTCGACGGACCGGCCGTGCTGGTCGGCCACTCCTACGGCGGCGCCGTCATCACCGAGGCCGGCAGCCACCCCAACGTCGCCGCTCTCGTCTACATCACCGCCTTCGCCCCGGACAAGGGAGAGTCGGTCAACACCCTGATCGCCGACCCGCCGCCCGGCGCATCGGTGCCGCCGATCCTGCCCCCGCAGGGCGGGTTCCTGTTCCTGGACCGGGTCAAGTTCGCGGACTCGTTCGCTGCCGACCTGCCTGCGGCGCAGTCCGCGTTCCTGGCCGACTCCCAGGTGCCCTGGGGCATCGACGCGCTCGAGGGGGCCATCTCCGAACCCGCCTGGCGGGTCAAGCCCGCCTGGTACCTGGTCGCCACCGACGACCGCATGATCCCGCCGCCCGCCCAGCGCGCCATGGCCGAGCGCACCGGCGCCACCGTCTCCGAGACCCCCGGAAGCCACGCGGTCTACGTCTCCCGCCCCGCCACAGTGGCCGCCGTCATCACCCAGGCCGCCGAAGGCCGCAACGGCAACGCATAACAGCTCCTCGCGCCAACACCCTTCCTTCTGCCCGGGCGGGCACCCCGCCCGGGCGCACCTCTACCTCGACGAGGGAGACCCGCATGCCCGCACGCCCCACGTTCACCCGCCGCAGAGTCATCGCCACCGGCGCGGCCGCCGCGGCATCGGCCGCGATCCTCACCCCGAGCAGCGCCACCGCCGCGGTCACCAGCCACAACTCGCCGGGCGCCAAGCCGACCATCGTGCTGGTCCACGGCGGCTACGCCGATTCGTCGTGCTGGAACGGAGTCATTCAGGAGCTGCAGAGCAAGGGTTACACCACGATCGCCGGGGCGAACCCGCTGAGGGGTATCCCCACCGACGCCCCGTACATCGCGAGTTTGCTGGACTCCATCAGCGGGCCGATCGTGCTGGTCGCACGTTCCATGGGTGGAACCGTCATCACGAATGCCGCTGCCGGAAAGAGCAACGTCAAGGCGTTGGTCTACATCGCAGCGTTCGTGCCCGATGTGGGCGAGACCCAGGGGGAGCTCATCGACAAGTTCCCCGGCAGCGAGGTCCTGCCCGTGAGCGTGCCGGTCCCCTACACGAAGCCCGACGGCACCACCGGAACCGACCTGTACCTGAGCAAGGACGGCCAGGCCGCCTTCGCCGCCGACGTGTCCACAGCTACGTTCCGACTCCTGCAGTCCACTCAGCGGCCCTTCGACGCGGACTCCTTCACCTATCCGACTCAGGCCGCCGCGTGGCGGACGATCCCGTCGTGGGGGCTGGTCGCCGGCCAGGACAAGGCGATCCCGCCCGCCGCCGAACGCTGGATGTATCGCCGTGCCAACTTCCGCAAGGTCGTCGAAGTGCCGACCTCGTCCCACGTCGCCATGATCAGTCACCCGAAGGCCACCGCGAAGCTGATCGAGGACGCAGCCAGAGCCACCAGGTGACCACCACCGCCCCGGCCTGCTCCTGCGGGCCGGGGCTCGCATGCACGTCACGACCGCGGGAGAAGCCGATGACCGTCCACGGAGTTGATCTGCTCATCCGGGCCGCCGACGCAACCAGGTCGTCCTACGCCGATGTCGGCTGCGGGTCCCAGCTGCCGTCGAGCGGGACGTCGGCGGCAGTGGCGATCCGGTTGCGGGACGCGAGCAGGCGGGACTTCAGAGCCGAGAGGTCTCCGTCCACGAGCGCGCCGTCGCGCTTGACCACGCGGCCGGCGACGAGGACGGTGTCCACCAGACCGGCGTGACCGGCGCTGACGATGGTGCCGACCGGGTCGGTGACCGGGAAGACGGTCAGGTCGTCGGTGCGCAGCAGGATGATGTCGGCGTCCTTGCCAGGAGTGACACTGCCGGTGCGGGCATCGAGGCCGCACGACTGGGCGGCGTCGAGGGTGGCGAACTGCAGCAGGTCCCGGGCGCGCAGGCCGCCGTCCAGCCCGCGCTGGGCGGCGAAGGCGGCGCGCATCGCGGAGAACATGTCGCCGGCGACCGAGGGGACGACATCGATGGACAGGGTCGGGCGCAGGCCGGCGGCCAGAGCCCGGCCGGTCACCGGCGAACCGAAGCCCATCTTCAGCTCGACGTCGGGGCTGATCGAGATCGAGCTGCCCGCGTCGGCGAGCATCCGCAGTTCTTCGTCGCTGATGCCGTTGGCGTGCACGAATGTGGTGGTGTTCCGCAGCAGGCCGTGCTCGCGCAGCTCCGCGATGGGGCGCTGGGTTCCGTCGGAGCCGGTGTGCAGGCTGGTGCGCAGGCCGAGTTCGGCGGCGAGTTTCAGTTCCCGGGTGACGGTGTCGATGCTGGTGTCTTCGACTCCGCGCAGTCCCCAGGCCATGGTGACCAGGTCGTCTCCGTCCAGTTTGCTGCGGACGCGGCGGATGTCGTCGTCGACGGAGTGGGGCGCGGCCCATCCGGCGCCGAGGCAGAAGATCGACCGCGCCGGAGCAGCCCGCAGCGCGGCGACGGCGGCGTCTTCGTGTTCGTGGCCCTGTGCGACGTGGTACCAGTCCAACATGGTGGTGATGCCGGAGTGCAGAGCCTCCAGGCGGCCGAGCAGGGTGGCTACGTAGACGTCCTCGGGCGTGTAGTGGGGTTTGACTGTGCCGTGCATGGCCGCCGCCCACTGGGGAAACGTCCAGTCCGCGCCGATACCTCGGAATGCGGTCTGCCAGGTGTGGCGGTGATTGTCGATGAAACCCGGCAGGACGATGCGGTCACTCGCGTCGATCACCTGGGCGTCCGGTGCGTCGATGCGCTCGGCCACCTTGACGATCACGCCGTTCTCGACGAGCACGTCGCTGCGGTCGAGGTCGCCGACAGCCGGGTCCATGCTGACCACGGTGCCGCCGGAGAGCAGCGTCTTCATGGGGGGCTCCTTCACTTCGGATGGTTCACGATCGCGTTGTGGGGTGCGGTGTCGTCGTGGTCGCAGCGCAGAAGGGCCGCTCAGGCGTCTGTTGCCTCGGCGAGTACGGCGTCGGCGGCGGCGAGCGCGTCGGCGACCAGGTCGGCGGTGTCCTCGGTGCCTGCGGCCAGGCGGATCAGGCCGCGCGGTACCGCGTCGGTGATCTGGTCTTCGCTGAGCATGCCGCGCCACATGGACGCCGGGTGCACGGCCAGGGATTCCACGCCGCCGAGGCTGGCCGAGCGGCGCGGGTAGCGCAGCCGGCCAAGGAAGGCGTCCGCCATCTCGAAGCCGCCGGAGAACTCGATGCCGAGCACTCCGCCGAAGCCGCTCATCTGGTCGGCGGCCAGCCTGTGCTGCGGGTGGGCCGCCAGGCCGGGGTAGTGCACCCGGCTCACGGCGGGATGGTCGTGCAGCGCTTCGGCGAGGGCCTGGCCGTTGGCGTTGTGCCGAGGCACGCGCAGCGGCAGGGTGCGTATGCCGCGCAGCAGCAGCCAGGCGTCGATCGGGCCGAGCGTGGCACCGGTGAGCAGGCCGACGTCCCAGACGCGGTTCAGGGTCTGTGCCGGGCCGGCCAGGACTCCGGCGGACACGTCGGAGTGCCCGTTGAGGTACTTGGTCGCGCTGTGCATGACCAGATCGATGCCGAACTCCGCCGGCCGCTGGTTCAGTGGCGTGGCGAAGGTGTTGTCCGCCACGGTCAGCACATCGTGGGCGCGGGCCAGGTCCGCGACGGCGCGCAGGTCGGTGATCTGCAGCAGCGGATTGCTCGGTGTTTCCACCAGGATCAGGCGTGTTGTGGGGGTCAGCGCCTTCTCGAACGCCTCCGGATCGGTCTGGTCCACCAGGGTGGTGGACACGCCCAGGCGCGGCAGCAGGTTCTGCAGCACCGACGCGGTGCCACCGTAGGTGGACTTCTGCCCGATGACATGGTCACCGGCGGAGACCAGGGCCAGCACGGCCGTGGTGAGCGCAGCCATCCCGGACGCGGTGACCATGGCCGCTTCGGTTCCCTCCAACTCCGCAACGACGGCCGCGACCTGGGCGTGATTGGGATTGCCGAAGCGGGTGTAGAAATCCTTGCCGCGCGGTTCGACGGCCCCCTGCGCGAACGTCTCGCCGTCCTCGGCCCAGAACGTCGCCGTCTGGTAGATGGGCGGTGCCACGGCACGACTGGGATGGATTTCGCGATCGGCGTGGACGGTGATGGTGCTGTTGCCCAGCATGGCTGCCCTCCGTGGACGGTTGGGGTTACGCCATGAAGCGTGAGCGACCGACGCTCAGAAATGGATTAAGCGCGGCAATTTTGGCAGAAAATTGCGCTCACTATAGGCGCACGATTGTGATACTCGGCGGCTCAGCGCAATAATCTGCCACCATGGACGAGGTGGACCGGTCGATTCTGGCCGTGCTCGAACGGAACGGTCGGATCAGCAACAACGAGCTCGCCGCCCGGGTCGGACTGTCGCCGTCACCCTGCCTGCGGCGCGTGCGCCAACTGGAGGAAGCCGGCGTCATCCGCGGTTACCGGGCGCTGATCGATCCCGCCGCGGTCGGCCGCAGTCTGCGGGTGTTCGCCGGAGTCCGGCTGATGCGGCACACCCGCGCGGACGTGGTCGCGTTCGAGCGTGAGATCACCGGGCTGCCTGAGGTGGTCGCCTGCCACCACATCACCGGCAACTTCGACTACCTGCTCCAGGTCGAGGTGGCCGACCTGCCCGCCTATGAGGACTTCCACGCCAACCAACTGGCCGCCCTGCCCGGCGTGGCCACGGTGACCAGCTACGTCACCATGAAGACGCTCTCCCCCGACACCACATGACGGCCTGGTCCCGACGACACCAGTGGTCCGGCACATGGAACGCCGTGTAACTGCCCGCGCTCCGGCAACTGCTGCGTGAGCGCGGGCGGAGGGGTGGTCAGAGGGTGACGGTGCCGCGGATGCAGACCGTGGCGGCGCCGCTCACCCAGACGGTGCCGTCCGGATCGGCGGTGATCTCGATGCTGGCGGCCCGCCCCAGCCTCGTGCCCTGGGAGACCCGGTAGGAGGAGGGTGCGCCGCCGGTGGCAGTGAGCCACTGCCCGACGCCGGCGTTCATGCTGCCGCACGCGGGGTCCTCGGGCACACCGGCGCCGGGGGCGAAGGTGCGCATCTCGAAGTGGTGCCTGGATCCCTCGGGGTGGGCCCCGATCGTGCCGACCATCGCGGTCGGGATGATGGACAGGTCGGGTTCGAGGCGGAGGACCTCCTCGGCGGTCGCCAGCTGGATCACGGCCCAGCCGGGCCCGTTGTCCACCCACTGGTGGGCCAGGACCTGCTCACGCGCGATGCCGAACGCGGCCACGACCCGCTCTTCGCACTGCTCGCCGTCGTCCAGGCCCGCGCCCTGCCCCCGTGCAGCCCGGCCGCCGACGCCGAGCGCGCGGGCGGGCTGCACGGTATCGCCGCGGACTGGCGGACCATCGCCACCAATCGGCCCTTCGTCCTGTTCTCCGCCGCGATGGCCGGCTCCTACCTCCTGGCTTTCCAGACCTATCTCGCCCTGCCGCTGCAGGCCCGCACCCTCTTCGGTGACAACAGCGGCACCGCCATGGGCGTGATTTTCGCCGTCTCGGCCCTGACCTCCGTCGCCGGACAACTGCGACTCACCGCTTGGGCCGGAAAACGCTTCGAAGCCCCCAAGGCCATCGCGATCGGCCTCGTTCTGATGGGTGCGGCCTTCCTGCCTCTGCTGCTCGGCCCCCACCATCGGGCCGACGGCCTGTCGGCCGGGGGCGGGGCGACCGGCCTGGTGCTGTGCGCGTGCCTGCTGGCAGTCGGCTCGGCGCTGCTGTACCCGTTCGAGATGGACACCCTGGTCCGGCTGTCCGGCGAGCGGCTGGTCGCCACGTACTACGGCGCGTACAGCACTGTCTCCGGGATCGCGGTGGCCGCGGGGAACCTGGGCGTGGGAGCCCTGTTCGACCTCGCCGCCCGCCTGGGCACACCGTGGCTGCCCTGGGCGGCGCTGGCCGCTGTGGGCGGTGGTTGCGCGGCGGCCCTGATCGCACTGCGCCGCACCGGCCATCTCGCCCCTGCCACCGCTGTCCCGGCGCCGGCGCCGGCGGTGGCCTGAGCCCCTGACCGCGGGTGCGTCTCACGCGTGGGGCGCACGCCCGGTCAGCCGGTGATCGGCCAGCTCCAGGGCTTCGGCCACCACACGTCGCAGATGCCCGTCGGGCAGCGTGTAGATCACCCGCCGGCCCTCCTTGCGGGTCGTCACCAGCCCGGACATGCGCAACCGGGCGAGATGCTGGCTGACCGCGGGCCGGGCCGCTCCTACGGCCTCCGCCAGTGAGGTGACGTCCGCTTCATTCGCTGCCAGGACATGCAGCAGTGCCAGACGGGTGCGGTCCGCCAGAAGGCCCAGGACCTCGGCCGCGACCAGGAAATGCTCAGTGCCCACGTCTCGCGGCTGCGAACTCTGCGCAGTTGATAGATGCATGCGTGCATTCATACGCACATAATAGGCGGGTGGGATCTCCGTCCACCCCGCCGCCTGACGAAAGCGAGCGCGCTGTGAGCCACCAGCATCACCATGGTCACGACGGCCCGGGTGCCGGGCACGGGCATGACCACGGTCACCACGGTCACGAGGACGCGCACGACCACGGGCACCCGCAGAGCGACGAGCGCGACGGCTCGCGCTGGTCGCGGGTGCGGCACCAGGTCTCCCATGTGGTCACGCCGCACAGTCACGAGGTCGTCGACAAGGTCGACTCGGCGATGGAGACCTCCAGGGAGGGGATGCGCACCCTGTGGCTGTCCCTGGGCATCCTGGGGGCGACCACGGTGATCCAGGCGGTCGTCGTCGTGCTGTCGGGGTCGGTCGCGCTGCTGGGCGACACCATCCACAACGCCGCCGACGCATTGACCGCCATCCCGCTGGGCATCGCGTTCGTCCTGGGCCGCCGTGCGGCGAACCGCCGCTACACCTACGGTTACGGACGCGCCGAGGATCTGGCCGGCGTCGCCATCGTGCTCACCATCGCCGCATCCTCCGCCCTGGCTGCGTACGAGGCGGTCGACCGGCTCCTCAGGCCACGCGACATCACCCACCTGTGGGCGGTCGCCGCCGCCGCGGTGGTCGGCTTCATCGGCAACGAATGGGTGGCCCGCTACCGCATCCGCACCGGTCGCAGGATCGGCTCCGCCGCCCTCGTCGCCGACGGACTGCACGCCCGCACCGACGGCTTCACCTCGCTCGCCGTTCTCCTCGGCGCCGGCGGCGCGGCACTCGGATGGCGGGCCGCCGACCCGATCGTCGGGCTGCTCATCACCGTCGCGATCCTCATGGTGCTGAGGCAAGCCGCCCGCGAGGTCTACCGGCGGTTGATGGACTCCGTCGACCCCGCGCTGGTCGACACCGCCGAAACCGCCTTGCGCGCCGTGGACGGCGTCCGCGACATCGGGCAGGTCCGCATGCGGTGGATCGGCCACGCGTTGCGCGCCGAGGCCGACATCGTCGTCGACCCGCAGCTCACCGTGGTCCAGGCCCACGCCCTGGCCGTCACAGCCGAGCACACCCTCATCCATGCCGTCCCCCGCCTGGTCGGCGCCACCGTGCACACCGACCACACCGCCGACCACGGCGACCCCCACGCCGTCCTCGCCCACCACTGGGCCACCTGACCTCGGCATCATGTGGGGCGGGCAGAGTCGGCGACGAACGGTACGCACTCATCGCCCGCGTCCGACGGGCGGAGGAGCCTCGGGTACCCGGCCGGGGTATTGTCGAAGGGGTCGGCGGCTACAGGCGCCCAGCAACGCGGAGGAAAGGAGCGGCAGTGGGCATCGGACAACCGAGCGAGCGGGGCAGCGCCCGGCTCATCGCGGTCTGTGCCGTCCTGCTCGGTCTGTTCCTCATGCACGGCGCGCCGGCCACCGCCGCCGAGGGCTGCCACGGTGCGATGCCCTCGGTCACCGGACCCATGCACGACGGCCACGCCGCTCCGACGATGACCTCAGCGGCGCTGCCGACCACCGCGCAGAGTGCTCAGGCCGCCCGGGCCGGGGACGGTGCGGGGACGCACGGGGTGCAGTGCGTCTCCACCCCCGCGCACAAGCGGAACCCGCTGCCGACGGCCGGCCTGTACGCCGCCGTCGCACTGCCGGCCGCATGGCTACCGGCCGGATTGCGGGCGGCCACCGGCTGGACACGGCGGCGCGGGCCGCCGGCCGGCGGGCGGGATCTCCTTATCCAGGTGTGCGTCGCGCGGACGTGACAGGCACCGCGCCGAACCCGGTCAAGACCGGGCCGGCCCCGTGTCCTGCCCTTCCCGCGCGCCACCGGCGTGGTGCGCCCACCCGGAAAGACTCCCTCTCATGTTCGCCTCTTCCCGATTCACCACGCGTCGCCGCGCCGTCGCGGCAGCCGGCACCGCAGCGGCCCTCGCGCTGACCCTGGCCGCGTGCGGCTCCTCCGACGACTCCTCGGCCATGCCGGGGATGAACCACGGCGCGAAAGCCTCGGATTCCTCTTCGCGCAGCGCGTCGCCTTCGATGAGTGACATGCCCGGCATGGACCACATGGCCGCCGACAACGGCCTGTCCGACAACAAGGACGGCTACCGCCTCACCCCCCACGACGCGACCCTGCCCTCCGGCAAGCGGGCCGCGTACCGGTTCACGGTCAACGGCCCGGACGGCAAGCCGGTCACCGACTTCGCCGTCGACCAGACCAAGCGGATGCACTTCTACGCCATCCGCTCGGACCTGACCGGCTTCCAGCACATCCACCCGGTCATGGCCGCCGACGGCACCTGGACCGCCGACCTCACCGCCCTCGCCCCCGGCTCCTGGCGCATGTTCGCCTCCTTCACCCCGGACACCGGCGCAGGGAAGGGCAAGGACTTCGTCCTGAGCCGCAGCGTCACCGTCCCCGGGACGACCGCGAAGACCCCGCTGCCCGCCGGGGCCGGCAGCGCCGAGGTCGACGGGTACACCGTCACCGTCAAGGGCGAGCCGATGGCCGGCATGGCGCACCCGTTGACCGTCACCGTGTCCAAGGACGGCGAGCCGGTCACCGATTTGCAGCCCTACCTGGACACCTACGCCCACCTGACCGCCTTCCACGAGGGCGACGCCGCATTCGCCCACCTTCACCCGACCACCAAGGTGAACGGTGACCACGGTGGCCCCGACCTGGCTTTCCACGCCGAACTGCCCACCTCGGGCAACTGGCGGCTGTTCCTGCAGTTCCGGACCGGCGGCAAGCTCCACACCGCTGCCCTGACCCTGCCCGTGGGCTGACCCGCAGGGGCGCCGCCCGAGCGGCGGCGCCCCTCGTCATCAGAGCCCGTCCGGCGGCTCTCGATGCGGCGTCACGCCGAGCCCGCCGTGCGCCGCCCCTTGTAATTGATCTTCATGGTGTCCATGTCCGTGGCGGTGGAGCGCAGTTCACGGAAGCCGTAGCCGTACTCCTTCAGCGCCGTCTCCGCCCGGTCCTCGGCGATCGCCGACGCCATCTCCTCGCCGTCCTCGGCGTCCGACACGACCACGTACCGGAAGCTGAAGTGCTTGAGCACCGCGTCGTAGGTGAGTGAACCCTCCTCGGTGAACTGCATCGCCGCCAGGCCGTGCTGCTCGACCTCGGCCAGCAGTCGGGCGCGTGCCTCGTCCGTGAGGCCGTCAAAGGTGCCGCGCACGATCACTCGGTAGGTGTGCTGGGTGCCCATCCTGTCCTGCCGCCTTCATCGCATGAGTCGTTGGGGGACCAAGGCTATGACGGCGAGGACGAACGGCATGCGGAATATTGCCGTCGTCGACGCCCCCTGCAACCTCGGGCTGCGGCCGCCCGCTCCCGGCACCGTCCCCGGCTGCTCGCAGCCGGCCGGTGAACTGCGCGAGCAGCGGATCGTGCAGAGGCTCGGGGCGCTGGAGGGCGGCGTCGTCCGCTCGCCGCGCTGTGTCGGCCTCTCTGTCACGGTGTGCGGCCCCGATCTCGACCCCGACGGCACCGCCGGAGCACTGCTCGCCGACCTGCTGGTGGCGGCTTTTGCCGAAGTCTGACGGCTGCGCCCCTGGTCGGGGCGGCTTCCAGCGTGTTCCATGGTCATCGGGGGGCGCCCGGACCTGCGGCGGCCCGCGCGAGGGAGCGAGGTTGCCTTGGCCACGACCGTACGACGTGCCGTACTGACTCTGCCCGCCGCACCGCTGGGCCCGGAGAACCCGCTGCCGGCCCTGCGGCCGCTCGACGAGATGCATGTCGTCGACGACCGGGCCCGCGCAGGACTACCGCGTGACATGGCACGGCAGATCGGTTATGAGCCGCTGGGCACCGTCCTGCCGGTCCGCATCCTCGACGGGTACGGGCGCGAGCGCACGCCCACCGGTCTGGACGCGATCATCATCGAGAACGACCGGCTGCGGGCCACCGTCCTGCCCGGGCTCGGCGGCCGGATCCATTCCCTCCACCACAAGCCGACCGGCCGCGAACTGCTCTACACCAACCCCGTCCTGCAGCCCGCCGACTTCGCGCTCAACGGCGCCTGGTTCTCCGGCGGCATCGAGTGGAACATCGGCGCCACGGGTCACACCACGCTGTCCTGCGCCCCCGTGCATGCCGCGCGTGTCGCTGCCCCCGACGGCGGCGAGATGGTCCGGCTCTGGGAGTGGGAGCGACTGCGCGACCTCCCGTTCCAGGTGGATCTGTGGTTGCCGGAGGACTCCGACTTCCTCCATGTCGGCGTACGGATACGCAATCCGCACGAGCACACCGCGCCCGTCTACTGGTGGTCCAACATCGCCGTCCCGGAAGGCGAACGCACCCGGATCCTGGCCCCTGCCGACGAGGCCTGGCACTTCGGTTACGAACGGACACTGACCCGGGTTCCCGTCCCGGAGACCGATTCCGTCGACCGTACGTACCCGCTGCTCAGCGACTTCCCCGCCGACTACTTCTACGAAGTGCCCGACGGCGCCCGCCGCTGGATCGCCTCCCTCGACACCGAGGGCCAGGGCCTCGTCCAGACCTCCACCGACCTGCTGCGCGGCCGCAAACTCTTCGTCTGGGGCAAGGGGCCCGGCGGACGCCGCTGGCAGCAGTGGCTCACCGAACCCGGCACCGTCGGCTACGCGGAGATCCAGGCCGGACTGGCCCGCACCCAGTTGGAGCACATCCCGCTCGAACCCGGCGCCGAGTTCAGCTGGCTGGAGTCCTACGGCCCGCTGTCCGCGGACCCCCGGGTCGCGCACGGCGACGACTGGACCGCAGCCCGCGCCGAGACCGAACAACGGCTGGCCGAGGCGCTGCCGCGGGCCGACGTCGATGCCGCGTACGCGGCCTGGCGCCCGTACGCCGACACAGATCCCGGTGAGAGCCTCGCCACCGGCTCCGGCTGGGGCGCCCTCGAAGTCCGGCGCGCCGGATTCAAGCTCCCCGGCACGCCGTTCGCCGAGTCCACCCTGGGCGAGCAGCAGGCGCCCTGGCTGCACCTGCTCGACCGGGGCGGCTTTCCCGAACCGCGCCGCGTGGCGCCGCCAGGACCGTCGCTGGTTTCCGCGCACTGGCGCGACATGCTGGAGACGGCAGCGGCCGAACCCCTCACCGAGTACCACCTCGGCGTCGCCCAGTGGCACGCGGGCGACCGCGCCCAGGCGGTCCGCAGCTGGGAACGCGGCCTCACCCTCGCTCCGTCCCGCTGGCCGCTGCTGCGCTGCCTGGCCGTCGCCGCCCAGGAGGGCGGCCAGCGCGACCGGGCAGCCGACCTCTACACCGAGGCGTTCGGTGACCTGTGCGCGGAGGCCCGGGACGACGGCGATGACTGGACGGCAGCCACCACCGCTCTCGGCCGCGAGGCGATCGAGGCGCTGCTGGCGGCCGGGCGGACCGAGGTCGCCCGGACGGTCTGGACCGGCCTGCGGCCCGCGATCCAGCAGCTCGGCCGGTTCCGCCTGCTGGAGGCCCGACTCCTGCTGGCCGAGGGAGACCGCGCTGCCGCCCGTGCCGTCTTCGACGAGGGCTTCGAGGTCGCGGACCTGCGGGAGGGGGCGGAGATCCTGGACGAGGTATGGTCCGCGCTCACCGACGAGCCACTGCCTGATGTGTACAACTACCGGATGCGGCCGAAGAGTTGACCGGACGAGTCGAGGAGCGGCGCGTGATCGTCTGGGTGAACGGGGCGTTCGGCAGCGGCAAGACCACACTCGTGGCCGAACTGCACCGGCGGTGGCCCGAGGCCCTCGTCTACGACCCCGAGCAGATCGGTTACGTCCTGCGGGGCATCGTGGAGGTGCCGAAGGGCAACTTCCAGCACCTGCCGCTGTGGCGAAGGCAGGTCGCCTCGATGGCCATCGGGCTGGTCGAGGAGTACGGGCGGCCCGTCCTGGCCCCGATGACCGTCGTCGATCCGCAGTACGCGGACGAGATCTTCGGAGCCCTGGAAGCAGCTGGAGTGAGAGTCCATCACTTCTTCCTCGAGGTGCCCGCCGATGTCCTGGAGCAACGGCTCGATGCCCGGGTCGTCGCGCCGGACGACCCCGTACGCGACGAGGCCGCCCGGCGGTGGTGCAAGGCGCAGATCGCGCAGTGCGTGGCCGCGGTCGACACGCTGCGGGCCGGGACGGTGCTCCTGGACGGCGAGCGGCCCACGCGCCAACTGGCGGACGCCGTGCTGACGCACGTGGGCATGGAGGCGCAGTAGGGGGCGCCGCGACCGGAACCCGCCGGGTCAGACAGGCAGGTTCCGGTCGACGTACTCGAAGACCGAGCCGTCCGGATGGACGGCGATCAGGTTCCGGCCGACCGGAGTCGGCACCGGGCCCGCGACGATCCGGGCGCCGACCCGGACGAGGGCCTCGTGGGCGTCGTCGACATTCTTCACCGCGATCGTCGCTGTCACCTTGCGCAGGACCTCGAGCTCCGACTCGGGGCCGCTCATCAGGAGAAAGCAGCTGATCGCGGCGACCGAGACCCCGCCGCGCTCGAAGCGCAGCGCCGAACTGGCCGTGAGGTCCTCGTAGAAGGCCACCGCGGCCTCCAGGTCATCGACGCAGATACGCAGCGTGGTTCCCAGAATTTCCATGTGGAACAGGGTAGTTGGCGGGTCTGGCCCATGTGATCGATTCCACCTGCCGGACCTCGGCGGTGTCAGGCGCGGCAGAGCACCTCGCCGTGCGGGACCATGAACCACGCGTCGTCCTGCTCGCCCCAGGTGCGCCAGGCCGCCGCGATGTCGGTCAGCTGCTCGGAGGTCGCGTGGCCGCCGTCCACGGCCAGCTTCGCGTACACCGAGCCGACCGTGCGGTCCGCCCACAGGCCGCTCCACCAGGCGCGGTTCTCCGGCGTGGCGTAACACCAGGTGGCGGCCGACGGGGTGATGTCGGTGAAGCCGGCCTGCCGGGCCCAGGAGAGCAGTCGCCGGCCCGCGTCCGGCTCGCCGCCGTTGGCGCGGGCGACTCGTCCGTACAGCTCCTGCCACGCGTCCATGACGGGCATGTCCGGGTACCAGGTCATCGCCGCGTAGTCGCTGTCGCGGGCCGCGACGATGCCGCCGGGACGGCAGACCCGCCTCATCTCGCGCAGTGCCTGGACCGGGTCGCCCACGTGCTGCAGCACCTGGTGGGCGTGCACCACATCGAAGGAGTCGTCGGGGAAGTCCAGGGAGTGCACATCGGCGGTAGTGAACTCGACGTTGTCCAGGCCGCGTTCGGCGGCGACCTCGGCGGCCTGGTCCAGGATCTCGCGGTCGGTGTCGACGGCGGTCACCCTGCCGGGGGCGACCAGTGCCGCCAGATCCGCGGTGATGGTGCCGGGACCGCAGCCGACGTCCAGCACAGCCATGCCGGGCCGGAGTTCGCCGATCAGATAGGCCGCCGAGTTGGCGGCAGTGCGCCAGCGGTGCGAGCGCAGCACCGATTCGTGGTGGCCGTGGGTGTAGACGGCGGTCTCCTTCGGCATGGCTGTGCGTCCTTTCCCGGAGCGTGATGCGAAGCGCTGAGCGATGCGCCAACCGTACGCCGGGATGTCGGATGGTGAGATACCTGTCTTGATATCTGGAACTGCGGGCGATGGCTCACACGGGCATCGGACAGGAGACGGTCAGCAGGCGCGCTCGCGCGCGGCTCTCCGGACGGAGACAGTGGTTCCATGTCATCTCACTCCTCTTCCGACCGCGATCTGCTCGACCGCCACTGCGAGGCGCTCCAGCTCTTCACGGACCGGGTGCACGCCGTGCGCGACGACCAGTGGTCCGCGCCGACGCCGTGCACCGCGTGGTCCGTCCGTGATCTGGTCGCCCATCTCACGTCCGAGCAGCTGTGGGTCCCGCCGCTGGTCACGGAAGGTCGTACGGTCGCCGAGGTCGGTGACGCCTACGACGGCGATGTGCTGGGCGACGACCCCGTTGCCGTCTGGGACCGTGCGGCGGCAGGGGCGCGCAAGGCGTTCGCGGCACCGGGTGTGTTCAGGCGGACCGTGAACCTGTCGTACGGGGACACCGCCGCCGACGCGTACTGTGCGCAGATGGTGAGCGACGCGGTGGTGCACTCCTGGGACCTGGCCCGGGCGATCGGTGCCGACGAGCGGCTGCCGGAAGATCTGGTCGCGTTCACGCGGCGCGAGGTCGGACCGTATGCGAAGGGGCTTTCGCAGACCGGTCTGTTCGCCCCGGCCGTCAGGACCGAGAAGGACGCCGACCCGCAGACCCAGCTGCTCGCACTCCTCGGCCGGCGGGTCTGACAACGAGGCCGTAAACGGGTCCCATCGGCGTGTCGGCGGGGTATCGGACCGGGTCCGGGTTCGGTTCCCCGCCGAGGTCGAACTCCTGCTCGGACGGTCCGGCCGTGCCCCCGGGGCGGCGCACCGGCGACTCTGCCGGGCGGGCGGTGTCGCTCAAACCTCCGTATAAAGGGCCCTGGGAGCGAGACGGCACAAGGCAGGGCGAGCCGGAGCCGGACAGGGTGACGGAGCGGCAGTGAAGGAGACCCGGGATGGCGCGGGAGCGGACCGAGCGGGCCGGGCCGGGAGGGGACGCCGCGCGTGCCCCGTGGACCCCTCGGGAGGATCGGGGGCCCGTACGCTACGGGCCGCCCGCCCCCGATCCGGGGCTGCCCGTGCTGCCCGAGCTGGCCGGTGTGGTCGCCGCGGCAGCCGGGCGCAGCGAGCCCGAACCAACCGGTGGCGGCGAACCCCTGCGCGAGGCGGCCGCCGCCTACTGGACCCGGCGCGGGCTGCGCGGCGGACCGGAGTGCGTCGCCGCCGCCCCCGGCGCCTCGCCGCTGCTGCTCGCCCTGATCGCCGCGCACGGAGGCGATGTCCTCACGCCGCGCCCCTGTCCCGCCACCTGGATCCCGCAGGCCCGGCTGCTCGGCCGGCCCGCCTACCATGTGCCGACCCCGGCCGAGTGCGGCGGCGTGCCCGACCCGTACGCGCTGCTGGAGACCGTACGAAGGGTGCGTGCCGAAGGCGGCCGACCCCGGCTGCTGCTGATCTCCGTCGTCGACGACCCGACCGCCACCGTCGCCCCACCGGAACTCGTCCGCGAGGCGTGCGAGGCAGCCGTCGCCGAGGGGATGCACATCGTCAGCGACGAGACCTGGCGCGACACCCTCCACCGCCCCCACGACACGGTCCTGCTCAGCCCGGCCGAGATGTGCCCCGACGACGTCACCGTCGTCTGCGATCTGGCCGGGGCGCTGACCCCGTCCGCCTGGCCGGTCGCGGTCGCCAGATTTCCCGACACCGAACGGGCGGCGGTGCGGCACGCCCGTACCCTCGACATCCTCACCGCCCTGGGCGCCCTCGTCGCGGGCCCGGTCGCCGCCGCGGCCGCCCACGCGCTGAACGAACCGGAGGCCGTCACAGCCCGGGTCCGCCGGGCCGCCGCGCTGCAGGCGCAGGTCGCCGCGGCGGCCCACCGGGCGGTGCTCGCCGCGGGCGCGCTGGCCCGGCCCCCGCAGGCGGGCCGCCATCTCTACGCCGACCTGGGGCCGCTCCGGGCCCGGCTGGCCACCCGCGGCGTCACGGACTCGCTGGAACTGGAGGAGTACCTCACCGACCGCCTCGGCGCGCCTACCCCCGGCGGCCACCGCTTCGGGGACGAACTGGGCGCGCTGAGGGTGCGGCTGGGCACCGGACCGCTGCTCGGGTCAACCCCGGAGCAGCAGATGGAGTCCCTCACTGCGGTGGAGCCCCTGAAATTGCCGCATGTCGCCCGAGCGCTGAGCATTTTCGGAACAGCCCTCGACGAACTCCGATGACGAATCGAACTCCGATGACGTACGTGCCGATGTGCCGACGACGCACTGGCATACGTGAGCGCTGACGTACCGACGACGCCTTCCGGGACGGGAGTACTTCGATGACGGAACAGACCGAGCGCTCCGATGTCGGGGCCGCGCCTTCGGCGCCCCGCGGCGAGATCGTCTCGCCGCGCCCCCTCGGTGAGGTGCGGGTCTGGCCCGCCGGCTTCGCCGACCGGCTCACCGCCCCGCTCCCGGGTGTCAGGGGCATGCCCAGGCTGGCCCGCGAGCGCGCGATGCGGCCCAACGCGGAGGGGCTGCGCGGCATCCACCGGCTGCCGTACGCCCCCGAACCGCTGCCCGCCACCGACGCGGGCACGACCTCCGTCACCTGGGCCGGGCATGCCAGCTGGATCATCCGCACCGGCGGGCTGACCATCCTCACCGACCCCGTCTGGTCCCGCCGCATCCTCGGCACACCCGCCAGGATCACGCCCGTCGGCGTCCGCTGGGAGGACCTGCCGCCCGCCGACGCGGTCGTCATCAGCCACAACCACTACGACCATCTCGACGCCCCCACCCTGCGCAGGCTGCCGCGCGACACTCCGCTGTTCGTCCCCGCCGGGCTCGGCCGGTGGTGCCGTCGCCGCGGCTTCTCCTGCGTCACCGAGCTCGACTGGTGGGAATCGGCGGTTCTGCGCGGCGTCCGCTTCGACTTCGTGCCCTCCCACCACTGGTCCAAGCGGACCCTCACCGACACCTGCCGCTCCCTGTGGGGCGGCTGGGTCGTCCACGCCATCGATGGCGGCGACGGGCCGCGGGTCTACTTCGCCGGGGACAGCGGCTACGGGCACTGGTTCACGGAGATCGGTCGCCGCCACCCCGGGATCGATCTGGCCCTGCTGCCGATCGGGGCCTACGAACCGCGCTGGTGGCTCGGCGACGTGCACACCGACCCGGAAGAGGCCGTCCAGGCGTACGAGGATCTCGGCGCCCGCGCGATGGCGCCGATGCACTGGGCTACGTTCCTGCTCTCTGCGGAGCCCGTACTCGAGCCGCTCACCCGGCTCCGTACCGCCTGGCAGCGCGCCGGACATCCGCGCGAACACCTGTGGGACCTGCCGATCGGTGGCTCCCGGCTGCTGGACGGGACCCATGCCCCGCAGACACCCCGCACCCCGCAGAAGCACCGCACCCCGCACACCCCCCGGGCGCCCCGGGGCGTCAGTGGCTGAACCGGGCCCGCATCCTGCGCCACACCGCAGGAGAAGCACTGATCAGCAGCGTCAGACCGACCGCCGCGACCACCCCCTGCCACGGCTTCGGGAACAGCGAACCGCCCATGATGCCGATCAGCTGATAGGTCGCCGCCCAGGCCAGACAGGCCGGTATGTCCCCACGCGCGAACCTCCGCAGCGGCATGCGCCCCAGCAGACATGCCAGCATCACCGGAATTCGCCCGGCCGGCACCAGCCGTGACAGCACCAGCACCACCGCACCGTGCTCGTCCAGCTTCTGCTGCGCCTGCGCAAGCTGCTCCGGCGCCGCCCGGTCCCTGATCGTCCGCAGCCACTTCGAGCCGTTCTTCGACCGCACCCCGCGCTGCCCCAGCCAGTACAGACAGATGTCCCCGAGGAACGCCGCCGCCGACGCCACTGCGAACACCACCAGCAGCGCGAACGGGTCCGCCTGGTGGAACGCCACCACGGCCGCCGAACTCACCAGCGCCCCCGTCGGCACCACCGGCACCAGTGCACCCAGCGCCACCAGCAGGAACAGGGACGGATAGCCGACGGCCTGCTGCGTCGACTCAGGGGGCAGTTGCCCCACGACCTCCGGGATCACCTGGCGGCCTCCGGCCGCACATGCTCGCCGTGAGTCAGCCGGTGCACCGCCACGTCCGGCGCCAGCAGCGCCGCCTGCCGGACGAACTCGTCACCCGGTGAGTGGAACTCGTGCGGCCGGACCCCGTCCATTCCGATCGGCCAGTACGTGCCGTAGTGCACCGGCACGGCCGAGCGCGGCGCCAGCCGGGCCAGCGCCTGCGCGGCCCGGCCCGCGTCCAGGTGAGTGTGGCCGAGATACGGGCCCCAGCCGCCGACCGGCAGCAGCGCCACATCCACCGGGCCGACCGCCTCCGCCATGTGGTCGAACAGCCCGGTGTCCCCGGCGAAGTAGGTGCGGGCCTCGCCCTCGACGACATAGCCCAGGGCGGGGGAGCGGTGCGGGCCCACCGGGAGCCGCCGGCCGTCGTGCTGCGCGGGGACGGCCCGTACCAGAAGCTCACCGACGCGCACCTCATCACCCGCCGCCACCTCGGTGATCCGCAGCCCGCGCACGCTGCGCAGCATCCGCAGCCCCGGTACGGAACGGACGGCGCCCACCGGCACGATCAGCCGGGTACCGGGGGCGAGACGGGCCAGCGACGGCAGATGCAGGTGGTCGGAGTGCAGATGGGAGACGAGGACGACATCCGCGACGGCGGCCTCGGGGCCCGGCAGCGCACCCCGGCGACGGCGCAGATGCGCGAAGCGGCGTACGAAGAGGGGGTCGGTCAGGACGCGGACTCCGGAGTCCTCGATCGTGCAGGTGGCATGACCCCACCAGGTGACTTCCACCGGCACCGTCTGTCTCCCGTCCGTCGTGGCTCGCTGTTCCGGTCCCTCGAGCGTAGTGCCGGAGCGGGTGCGGGCGGATGCCTCCGGCCGCTGAACCGAAGAGGCGCCCTCAGTCCGTCAGCCCCAGCGCCCCCGCTGCCTGGATCGCCAGCCAGACCTCCGCCAGCGCCCCCGTCGACGCCAGATCGCGGTCGGCCAGCGAACCGAATCGCCGCAGCCGGTACGTCAGGGTGTTGGGATGGATGTGGAGCGCGGCCGCCGCCGCATCCGTGCGGCGGTCGCGCTCCATCCAGGTGCGGGCAGAGACCAGCAGCTGCGAATCGTGCGCCTCGTCGTAGCGCAGCACCTCACCGAGGACATGCTCGACCAGCGCGGTCAGGACCGCCGGGTCGTCGGGCAGCCAGCGGCCCATGGAATCGTCCCCGTAACGGATCATCGGGCGGCCCGACTCGACGGCCTTCGAGACCGCCCAGAGCGCCTCGCGCTGCGCGACCCGCAGCGCAGCGCCCGGCAGGAACGGGCGGCTCATCCCGGCCGCCACGCCCGGCAGCCCGCCGATCTCCACGGCCAGCTGCGGCGCCCCGAGGACATAGCGGTCCTCGCCCCGGGTGAGCAGCAGATGCGGATGGACCTGGAGGCAGCGCAACAGCGCCTCGTCCGTGGTCTGCCGGACCACGAGCAGCACGGTGTCGCCCTCGATCGCATGCCGAGCGAGCCTGCGCCGTGCCGCTTCCGGGTCGAGGACCTCCTGCAGCAGCTCGGCGAGGGTCTCCGCGCCCTCGCGGCGCAGCGTCTCGCGCTCGTTGCGCACCATCGCGACCCGCAGCGCCGCCACTGTGGCGATGTGCTGGACGACGGCGAGTCCGGCGGGCTGGGCACCCTCCCGCTCGTACGCGACAAGGAACCCGGCCGGACCGCCGGGCGCCTGGCCTTCATCGGCTCCGCGCTGATCGTCCTGTCCAACCCGGTCTCGTTCGGCGCCTTCCTCGGCGACTGGTCGCGCTACACCCCGACCGCCACGCCGCGCCGCCGGGTCATGGGCGCCGCGTTCCTCGCCCAGGTCGCCACCCTGCTGCCGTTCCTCTTCGGCCTGGCCACCGCCTCGATCATCGCCGCCAAGGCCGCGAAGTACGTCGACCCGGCCGCCCCCAACTACGTCGGCGGACTGCTCGCCATCTCGCCCGGCTGGTATTTCCTGCCGCTCTGCCTGATCGCCCTGATCGGTGGCCTCTCCACCGGCACGACCGCGCTGTACGGCACCGGGCTCGACGTCTCCAGCGTGTTCACGCGCTTCAGCCGGGTCCAGTCGACGTTCTTCATCGGGGCCCTGTCGATCGCCTTCATCTTCGTCGGCCGGTTCG
This sequence comes from Streptomyces sp. NPDC051020, assembly GCF_040683105.1. Lineage (NCBI taxonomy): Bacteria > Bacillati > Actinomycetota > Actinomycetes > Kitasatosporales > Streptomycetaceae > Streptomyces > Streptomyces sp. NPDC051020. Next base: position 89,606 of record NZ_JBFBCG010000018.1, read on the forward strand.
CGCTCAACCTCGCGCAGTCCATCTCCACCTTCGCCACCCTGATCATCACGTGCACGGCCCCGTGGATGATCGTCATGGCCCTCGGCTACTTCACCCGGCGCGGCTGGTACGACGCGGACGCCCTCCAGGTCTTCAACCGCCGTCAGACCGGTGGACGCTACTGGTTCAACCACGGCTGGAACTGGCGCGGCATGTCCACCTGGGTCATCTCGGCCGTCGTGGCGCTCCTCTTCACCAACCTGCCCGGCCAGTTCGTCGGCCCGCTCGGCAACCTCGCGAACGGTGCGGACATCTCCCTGCCGGTCGGTCTCGCCCTGGCGGCCGTGCTCTACCTCACCCTGCTCACCGTGTTCCCGGAGCCGCGCGGGGTGTACGGGCCGGACGGACCCCGAATCGTCCGGGCGTCGGACACCGAGGTCCCGCCGATCACCGGCGGTACGGAGGAGCCCTTCGCCGCCGAACCCGCCGCCGCTCACTGAGCGCTCGCCCCGCCTGTCACCAGGAGCCACCCATGAACACGACCGAGAACACCCCCGTCCAGGAGATCCGGGCCGCCGCCGACGCGCTCGTCGCCGCCTTCGCCGAGGGACGCCTCGACGACTACTTCGGTGCCTTCGCGCCGGACGCCACCTTCGTCTTCCACTCCACCCCGCAGCGGCTCGCCTCCACGGCCGAGTACCGAGCGCTGTGGCAGCAGTGGGTGGCCGAGGACGACTTCCGGATCCTGGCCTGCACCTCCACCGGACAGCTGATCCAGCACCTCGGCTCCACCGCCGTCTTCAGCCACGACGTCGAGACCAGGATCGCCACCCGGGCCGGCGAGGAGACCGTCCACGAGCGGGAGACGATCATCTTCGCCCGCGCTGAGGACGGCAGCTGGCCCGCCGTCCACGAGCACCTGTCCGCCCGCACCACCGGCTGACGGCACCGCCGCGCCGAACGTCTGCCCGCACCACCGGGTGACCACGAGCACCACCCGTACCGCCGCCCGACCATGAGAAAGACCGGTTCCATGAGCATCACGTTCCGCAACTACATCGACGGCGCCTTCGCGGACGCCTCGGACGGCCGCACGCTCGATGTCGTGGACCCCAGCACCGGCGAGGTCTACGCCACCTCCCCGCTCTCCGGCGCCGCGGACGTCGACGCGGCGATGGTGGCCGCCGCTGCCGCGTTCCCCGTCTGGCGCGACACCACCCCGTCCGTACGCCAGCTGGCCCTGCTGAAGATCGCCGACGCGATGGAGGCGCGCGCCGACGAACTCGTCGCCGCGGAGAGCCGGGACACCGGCAAGCCGCTCCACCTCACCCGCAGCGAGGAACTGGCCCCCGCCATCGACCAGGTCCGCTTCTTCGCGGGTGCGGCGCGGATGCTCGAAGGCCGCTCGGCCGGCGAGTACATGGAGGGGATGACCTCGATCATCCGCCGCGAGCCGGTCGGCGTCTGCGCCCAGGTAGCACCCTGGAACTACCCGCTCCTCATGGCGGTCTGGAAGTTCGCGCCCGCGCTCGCCGCGGGCAACGCCGTGGTCCTCAAGCCCTCGGACACCACCCCGGCCTCCACCGTGCTCATCGCCGAGATCATCGGCGGCGTTCTGGAGGAGCTGGAGCTGCCCCGCGGCATCTTCAACGTGATCTGCGGCGACCGTGAGACCGGCCGGATGATGGTCGAGCACCCCACCCCGGCGATGGCGTCCATCACCGGTTCGGTCCGGGCCGGCATCCAGGTCGCGCAGAGCGCCGCCAAGGACGTCAAGCGTGTCCACCTGGAGCTCGGTGGCAAGGCCCCGGCCGTCGTCTTCGAGGACGCCGACCTGGAGAAGGCGGTCGAGGACCTGATCGTCGGCGGCTTCTTCAACGCCGGCCAGGACTGCACCGCCGCGACCCGCGTCCTGGTCCAGGAGTCCGTCCACGACGCGTTCGTCGCCGCCCTCGCCAAGGCCGCGGCCGACACCAGGACCGGGCAGCCGGACGACGAAGACGTGCTGTACGGCCCGCTCAACAACGCGGGTCAGCTCGCCCAGGTCAGCGGCTTCATCGACCGCCTCCCCGCCCACGCCAGGGTCGAGGCGGGCGGCCACCGGGTCGGCGACAAGGGCTACTTCTACGCCCCGACCGTCGTCTCCGGTCTGCGGCAGGACGACGAGATCGTCCAGAACGAGGTCTTCGGACCCGTCATGACCGTCCAGTCGTTCACGGACGAGGCCCAGGCCGTGGAGTACGCGAACGGCGTCGACTACGCCCTCGCCTCCTCGGTGTGGACCAAGGACCACGCACGGGCGATGCGGATGTCGAAGAACCTCGACTTCGGTTGCGTGTGGATCAACACGCACATGGCGCTCGTCGCCGAGATGCCGCACGGCGGCTACAAGCAGTCGGGCTACGGCAAGGACCTCTCCGCGTACGGCTTCGAGGACTACACGCGCATCAAGCACGTCATGACCTCGCTCTGACACCTGCCCCTCCATGCGCCCCCGCCCCGGGTGCCACCCCGGCGCCGGGGGCGCATGTGTGTGCCGGCACGTACTCCTCCCGGCCTGACATACGCCTTTTTGTACGGGAGTCGGAGAGGTAGGGTCGCCCGTACGCCTAGCACGGGGGGAACGCCCATGGAGGACGTACGGGTGGCGGCCATCGCCAGTCTCACGCCGCTGGAGGAGCTCGACAGCGACCCGTTCCTCGTGGACACGCGCAGCCAGCACGCCATGTGCGCCCGCTGGGCTGCAGAACAGGGCTACGTGGTCACGCGGCAATTGCGGTTCTACGGGCTGCGCCCCGACCACCACGCGCTGTGGGCGGATGTCGACGACGATGACGTCGAACTCTTCGTGGCGCCCAACGACCGGGTGCTCGCCCGGGCACTCACCTCGGTGCCGGAGTTCTCCGCGGAGTGCGAGCGGCGAGGCGTACGGCTGGAGTTCGCCGGTTTCGACGAGCCGTCGTACAGCTCCCGCATGAAGGCGAGCGTGCACCGCAGGCTCTCCATGCCGACCGCCGGATACGACGGCTGCTGACCGTCGCCCGCCCCGGGCTCCGCGCCGTGCGAAGCTGCTGTGAAAGGCTGGGGTCGGGTCGGGAACGGCAGGGCCCGGACGTGTGAGGTGGGAACGGCGTGAGTGACGGGCGATGGCGTACGGCCGGCAGCGCCCTGATGCGAGTGTTGGTGGTGTGGGGCGTCTCAACCCTCACCATGCTGATACTCGCGGGGATTCTGCCCGACTTCCAGCTCCAGTCGGACAACGGCGACAGCTTCACCAAGATCGCGTTCACCGCTGCCTGGGGCGCCGGCGCGTTCGGTCTGCTCTCCGCGCTGGTCTGGCCGGTCGTCGTGCGGGCGCTGCTCATCGTGCCCGCCTTCGTCCTCGGGATGCTGGTCTTCTTCCTCAACGGCTCGCTGCTGCTCGTCGCCCTGCGGCTCATCCCGGACGGGCGCGGCGCAGTCAATCCGGAGACCGCGGTCGTCGTCGCCGCCGTGATGTCCGCCGTCGCCTCCGCGACCTCCACCGCACTCGCCGTCCGTGACGACAATGCCTACCGCCGCAGGCTCTCCCGCCTCGCCGACCGGCGCCGCCGTCGCAGCGGCGGGGACGGCGGCCGCAGCGGACCGCCGGGTACGGTCTTCATCCAGCTCGACGGCGTCGGCCACGACGTGCTCGCGCGGGCCGCCGCGGGCGGTCTGATGCCCACCGTCGCGCACTGGCTCGCCGATGGGTCGGGCCACCGGCTCACCCCGTGGCGCACCGACTGGTCCAGCCAGACCGGCGCGAGCCAGCTGGGCATCCTGCACGGCAGCAACTTCGACATCCCCGCCTTCCGCTGGTACGAGAAGGAGACCGGCGACGTCATGGTCTCCAGCAGACCCGCGAGCGCCCTCGAACTGCAGCGCCGCGCCATCGTGCGCACCCGAGACGGCGGGCTGCTCACCCTCGACGGCGCCAGCCGGGGAAACCTCTTCAGCGGCGGCGCCGACCAGCTCGCCCTCGTCCTGTCGATGGCTGCCCGGCGTGGCAAGGGGCGCCGCTCCCGGGCCGGTTACTTCGCGTATTTCTCCGACCCGGCCAACGCCGTCCGTACCGCCCTGTCGTTCGTCGCCGAGGTCGGCCGGGAGATCGGCCAGTCGACCCGGGCACGGATCCGGAAGGACGCACCCCGGATCAAGCGCGGCGGGCTCTACCCCTTCATCCGTGCCTTCGCGACCGTCGTCGAGCGCGACGTGGTGGTCGCGGCGCTCATCGGGGACATGTTCGCCGGACGCACCGCCGTCTACGCCGACCTCGTCGCGTACGACGAAGTGGCGCACCACTCCGGGCCCCACAGCCGCGACGCCGACAAGGTCCTCGCGCGCCTGGACCGTTCCCTCGCCCTGATCGTCAAGGTCGCCGAACACACCCCTCGCCGCTACCGGATCGTGTTGCTCTCCGACCACGGACAGAGTCCGGGGGAGACCTTCGCCGGGGCGTACGGGCTGACGCTCAAGGACCTGGTGCGGGCGGGCTGCGGGCTGCCCGTGCCCCGGCGGGCGCAGCGTACGAAGAGCGGCTCGGAGGCGCGGGACGCGGTACGGATCGCCCTGCACCGGCCCGTCGAGGAAGGAGAGGCGGAACTCCCCGCGACCCCGTCCGGCCCGGTCGTCCTCGCCTCCGGCAACCTCGGCCTGATCTCCTTCCCCGACATCGACGGGCGCGCGACCCGCGAACAGCTCGACCGCCGCCATCCCGCGCTGCTGAGCACCCTCGCCAACCACCCCGGCATCGGCTTCCTGCTGGTCCGCAGCGAGCTGCACGGATCGGTGGTGCTGGGGCGTGGCGGCGCACAGACACCGGTGTCGGAACTGGCGGACGGGGAAGGCCTGCTGGAGCCGTTCGGCCCGGGCGCGGCGGACGCGGTGCGGCGCACCGACACCTTCCCGCATGTCGCCGATGTGATGGTCAACTCGATCTACGACCCCACCACGGGCTGTGTGCACGCCTTCGAGGAACAGATCGGCTCCCACGGCGGGTTGGGAGGCGAGCAGTCCCGGCCGTTCCTGCTCCACCCGCGCAGCATGTCGGAGCCGGTGACCTCTCGCATATCGGCGGGGCCGGGTGCGGACGGTGGGGAGCTGGTGGGGGCCGAGCAGGTGCATGAGGTGCTGCGGCGCTGGCTGCGGGAGTGTTCCGGACCGCAGGTACCGCTGACTTCGGACGACGCCGATGATTCCGGCAGGGCGGACGGGACGGCGGCGGAGGCCGGCTGAGGGGCATTGTCAGTGGTGGACGGCAGGATGGTGCCCATGACGAACTCAGCTGTTGTGCTCGCCGATGCCGCCTCCTACGCCGCCGCGGTCGAAGAAGCGTCGGCGGCCGCCGCGGCGTACTACGCCGCAGGCGAGAGCACGCTCGACGACGACGCGTACGACCGGCTGGTGCGCGGGATCGCCGCATACGAGGAGGAGCACCCGCAGGACGTGCTGGCCGCCTCGCCGACCGGCAAGGTGGCCGGCGGCGCCGCGGGCGGGGACGTACCGCACACGGTGCCGATGCTCTCCCTGGACAACGTGTTCTCCGCCGAGCAGTTCGCCACCTGGACGGCGTCCCTGGAGCGCCGGATCGGCAGACCGGTCGATGCGTGGAGCGTGGAGCCCAAGCTCGACGGGCTCGCGGTCGCAGCCCGCTACCGGTCGGGCCGCTTGGAGCGCCTGATCACCCGGGGCGACGGCACGGCGGGCGAGGACGTGTCGCATGCAGTCGGCACCGTCGTCGGGCTCCCGGAGCAGCTCGGCGAGCCGGTGACGATAGAGGTCCGCGGCGAGATCCTGATGACGAACGAGCAGTTCGAACAGGCCAACACGGCCCGCACCGAGCACGGCGGCGCCCCCTTCGCCAACCCGAGGAACGGCGCGGCGGGAACCCTCCGCGCCAAGGACCGCCCCTACACGGTCGAGATGACGTTCTTCGCGTACGGCGCCCTGCCACTGCCCGAGTCCGGCGAGCTGACCGACACGCTGGCCGGACTCCCGCACAGCGAAGTCCTCGGGTACGTCGCCGGGCTCGGCGTGCACACCGCGGCCGACACGGACGTGGCGCCGCGCACCGTCACCACGGTCGATCAGGTGCAGGCCCGGGTCGAGGAAATCGCCGCGCTGCGCGCCTCGTTGCCGTTCGGTATCGACGGCATCGTGATCAAGGCCGATCTCGCGGCCGACCAGCGCGAGGCCGGTACGGGCACCCGGGCGCCGCGCTGGGCCATCGCGTACAAGCTCCCGGCCGTCGAGAAGGTCACCCGGCTCCTCGGCGTCGAGTGGAACGTCGGCAGGACCGGCATCATCGCCCCGCGCGCGGTGCTGGAACCCGTCGAGATCGACGGATCGACTGTGAGTTACGCCACGCTTCACAACCCCGCCGACATCACCCGCCGCGATCTGCGCCTGGGTGACCGGGTGATGGTCTACAAGGCCGGCGACATCATCCCCCGCATCGAGGCACCGGTCGCCCATCTGCGGACCGGCGACGAGCAGCCCATCGTCTTCCCCGAGACATGTCCGCAGTGCGGTTCCGAGATCGACACGAGCGAGCAGCGCTGGCGCTGTGTCCGGGGCCGCGACTGCCGCCTCGTCGCCTCCATCTCGTATGCGGCGGGCCGCGACCAGCTCGACATCGAGGGCCTCGGCGCGACCCGCGTCGTCCAGCTCGTCGATGCCGGCCTGGTCACCGACTTCGCCGATCTCTTCACCCTTGAACGCGAGCAGCTGCTCGGCCTGGAGCGGATGGGTGAGACGAGCACCGACAACCTCCTGGCCGCCATCGAGACGGCGCGTACCCGCCCGCTCTCCCGGGTCTTCTGCGCCCTGGGCGTACGGGGCACGGGGCGTTCGATGTCGCGGCGTATCGCCCGCTACTTCGCCAGCATGGACCGGATCCGCGCCGCCGACGTCGACACGCTCCAGCGGGTCGACGGCATCGGCAAGGAGAAGGCCGCCGGGGTGGTCGCGGAACTGGTCGAGCTCGCCCCGCTGATCGAGAAGCTGGTCGCCGCCGGAGTCACCATGGTGGAGCCCGGCGCGACGCCGCCGCCGGAGCCGGGCGAGGAGCGCACGGACGCGGCTGCCGTCGTCGCGGACGGTGAGACGGCGGCCGAAGGGCCGCTTGACGGAATGACCGTGGTCGTCACCGGGGCCATGACCGGGGCGCTGGAGAAGCTCTCCCGGAACCAGATGAACGAGCTGATCGAGCGGGCCGGCGGGAAGTCCTCGTCCAGCGTCTCCAAGCGCACCACGCTGCTCGTCGCCGGCGAGAAGGCCGGGTCCAAGCGCACCAAGGCGGAGGACCTCGGCGTGCGGATCGCCGCGCCCGACGAGTTCGCCACACTGATCGCCGAGTTCCTGCCGTCGGGGGCGTGAGGGGCTCACGCGCGGGCGCCCGTCCTCGAGGGCGGACGGGCGGGCGCGCCGAGCCCTTGGATTTTGCCTGAGAGTGGCTTTCTTTGCCTTCTTATTGCATAGTGAGGGCTCGGTCATGCCTCGCTATCGGCGAGCCGACGAGTGTGTGAACGGCTGCTGCGGCAGGCCGGGGGATGAGGGACGATGCATTCTCCGCACGACGGACTGCGACACGGCCGGTCCGTCCGCCAGGGATACCGCGGTGTCACCCGCGGACTCGCCCTCGACCTCGGCAGTTCCCGCACGCGCGCCTGGGTCCCCGGACTCGGCATCGTCACCGACGCCGACGCCGAATCCACCGACGATCCCCAGGGTGCGCGCGGCCACGGCCGTCCGGTCCGGCGCGGGCGCATCGTCGACCGCGAGTCCTGCGGCCGGATACTCAGCCGCATCGCCGACACGGCACTGGGCACCGACCGCAGCGAGACCCTGATCGTCCTCAGCCACCCGGTCCTCGCCGGGCCCGAACACCGCGCCGAGGCGCGGGAGCTCCTCGCCGCACTCGGGCCGACGAGCGTCATCGTGCTGAACAGCGCCAGGGCCGCCGCCGCATGCGGCGGGCCGCAGGACGGCGGCCCGCTGCTCGTCGTCGACATCGGCGCCGAGCTGACCGAAGTCACCCTCCTGGTCGACGGAATGGTCCGGGATGCCCGCGAGGCCGAGACCGGACTCAGCGACCTCGGACCCGCCGAGCCGCCCACCCCCGTCGTCCGCACCGCACTGGACATGATCATGGAGATGTGGCAGCAGGACCGGCACGGCGCGGTCCTCGGAGCCCTGCGCAAGGGACCGTTGCTCGCCGGAGGCGGTGCCCTGCGCCCCGACATCACCAACCGGATCGCGGTCCGCCTCGGGGTTCCGGTGCGGCTCGCCGACGACCCGGCCACCACGGTGGTCCGCGGCGCCGGGCTGATCCTCAGCTCCGCGCTCCGGCACGCCGCCGCGGCACCGGCCCTGCCCGGCCCGGCGAGGTGACCCCCTTCCCGGGGCCGCCCCCGGGGAACACACTCCCGAGAGGGCGACCGGACAGCCCGGCACACCGTACGGCGCGCCGAGGGCGCGCGACAGCGGCCCGTCAGGCCCTAGGCCCTGTCCGGCCGATCTTCGTGGGCCCGCGACGTCCGGCACGGCACCTCGCCGCGTTGTCGAAGTCGCCCGAGTACGCCCAGTACGAGGACGATCCTCCGCCTTGCGATCGCACGCACCAGACACCGCCGGGCCCGCCCTTCGGGCGGACGGCGGGACTTCCGACACACGCCCTGGTCGTGTTCCTCCTCGTCGTGCTCGCCGTCGTCGGCGGCGCGTCCGCAGCCGTCGCGGCCGCCGGAGCTGTAACCCCGCCACGCTCCCTGTCCGGTCCGTCGCCCGCCGCCGCGCACACGGCTGTCGTTCCGCCGTCCGCCCAGCACACCGACCGGACCACCCGCCCCGGCCACCCGCACGACACCCGGCAGACCGACACGGCCACGTCAGGTCACGACCGCACAGCTCTTCCGGCCGTTCCTCGCCCCTGGGTCGCCACCGACCACATCCGCATCCAGCACCAGCTGCCGCCGCCCGGCCCCGGCGGCGCCCTGCTGCCGGGGACGCCCGGCATCCTCGTACCCCTTCCGGCTCGGCAACGGGCCCCGGACACCCCCTCCTTCGCAGCCGATCCCCTCCGCGTGGCGCTCCCCGGCGTACGCGGCCCTCCGAGGACGGACCGTTTCCCCGGCCACCGTTCTGCTCGACAGACCTGACGCCGTGTCCTTGCCGAGGCGAGTGCGGCCGGCGTCCCTCTCGGAGGATTTCCATGACTCGCGCCACCACGGTGCGAGCGGTTCTGGCTGCGGCCGTGCTGCTCGTCTCCGTGCTCATCACGCTGACCATGTCACCCAGATTCGGCCTCGACCTTCAGGGCGGCACCAGGATGGTGCTCCAGGCCAAGGACTCCGCCACCACGAAGGCGGACCGGGAGAGCACCGACCAAACCCTTGAGGTGCTCCGCCAGCGCATCGACTCGCTCGGTGTCTCCGAACCGACCCTGACCCGGTCCGGAGAGGACCGGATCATCGTCGAACTGCCCGACGTCCAGGATCCGCGCAAGGCCGCCGAAGTCATCGGCAGGACCGCCCAGCTCAGCTTCCACGCCGTCCAGGGCCCCGGCACGGAACAGGAGAAGGGAAAGGCCACCGGGCTGACGCTGCCCGACGAGGAGGGCCGCCCTCTCGCCCTCGGCCCGGCCCGGCTCACCGGCGCGGGCGTCAAGGACGCCGCGGCCTCCTTCGATGCCCAGCAGGGCGCCGGCTGGACCGTTGCCCTCGACTTCCACAAGGGCGCGGGCCGGGACTGGACCCGGCTGACCGGCGAAGCCGCCTGTCATCCCGTTCAGGACGATCGGCGGAGGGTCGCGATCGTCCTCGACGACCAGGTGATCTCCTCGCCCCAGGTCGCCCCGTCCGTCGGCTGCAACGTCGGCCTTCCGTCCGGCTCCACACAGATCACCGGCTCCTTCGGCGCCGACGAGGCCCGCGACCTCGCGCTGCTCATCAAGGGCGGCGCGCTGCCCCTTCCCGTCGAGATCGTCGAACAGCGGACCGTCGGTCCGACGCTCGGCGCCGCCGCCATCGACGCCAGCGCCCAAGCCGCCCTCATCGGCGCCGCCGCCACAGCCCTCTTCATCACGTTCGTCTACCGGCTCTTCGGCGCCCTCGCCGCGGTGGCCCTGGCCGCGTACGGAGTCATCTCGTACGCCGCGCTGGTCGCTCTCGGCGTCACCCTCACCCTCCCCGGACTCGCCGGCTTCGTCCTCGCCATCGGGATGGCGGTCGACGCGAATGTGCTGGTCTTCGAACGCGCCAGGGAGGAGTACGCGGAACGTCCCGGCCGCTCCCTGCGCTCCGCGATGACCGCCGGATTCCGTAACGCCTGGAGCGCGGTCGCCGACTCCAACGTCACCACCCTGATCGCAGCCGGTCTGCTCTTCTTCCTCGGCTCGGGACCGGTCAAGGGCTTCGGAGTCACGCTCGCCATCGGTGTTCTCGCGTCGATGTTCTCGGCGCTCGTCATCGCTCGCGCCCTCACCGAGATCGCGTCCCGTTCGCGGTTCGTCAGCGACTACCGGGGTGTCAACGGCATTGCCCGCCCCGGCCGTGTACGGACCTGGCTGGCCCGCCGTGATCCGCAGCTGTTCCGGTCCCCCCGCCGCTGGCTGCTGATCTCCACGGCGCTGATCGCCGTCGCGGTCCTCGGTATCGTCGTACGGGGTGTCAATCTGGGCGTGGAGTTCACCGGAGGCCGGCTCGTCGAGTACTCCACCAGCCGGCCCGTCGACGTGGAGACCGCCCGCACTGCCCTGGCCGACGCGGGGTTCGGCGACGCCGAGGTCACCACGGCGGGCGCGGGCGACCTCTCCGTACGTACCGGGGACCTCAGCAACGACGAGGAGCACGCCCTGCGTGCCGCCCTTGCCGAGGAGGGCGGCCACACCACCAAGGTCCGCGACGAACTCATCGGACCCAGCCTCGGCGACGAACTGCGGCGCAACGCGCTGATCGCGCTCGCCATCGCCGTTCTCGTGCAACTCGGATATCTGGCGGTTCGGTTCCGCTGGACGTTCGCCCTGGCATCGGTCGCCGCGCTCGTCCATGACGTCATCATTCTGATCGGCGCGTTCGCCTGGCTCGGCCGCACCGTCGACGGCATCTTCCTGGCCGCCCTCCTCACCGTGATCGGCTACTCCGTCAACGACTCGGTGGTCGTCTTCGACCGGGTCCGCGAACTGTGGGCGAAGGCGCGCCGCGTACCCGTGGCGACCATCGCCAACCGCGCCGTCCTGCAGACCGTTCCCAGAACCGTCAACACCGGCATGGGCGCACTCTTCATCCTGGCCGCTCTCGCCGTGCTGGGCGGCGACTCCCTCGCGGACTTCGCGCTCGCCCTGCTCATCGGTATCTGCGTCGGCACGTACTCCTCGGTCCTGACCGCCGTACCGGTCGCGCTCACCCTGGAGAAGAGCAGCAAGGCCCCGCCGCCCGCCCGCAAGCGTGCCCCCGGGCGCACGTCACGCGCGGGGACGAAACGCCGGGACCCGCTCGACAACGGGGCGCGTGTGTAACCGCTTCGCGCTCCCGCAGCGTGCCGCCGCCGCCCAGCAGGGCGGCGGCGGCACACGTCGCGGCGGTCCTGTGTTCCGCACCCCGGTCACGGCACGATCCTGATTCCGACCCGGACACGGACCGTCAGGACGGGAGCGACTTCAGATACGCGGCGGTTTCCTGGTCGGCGGGCAGAAACGTCTCGATCGCCAATTCGGCCACCGTCACGTCCATCGGCGTATTGAACGTCGCGATGGAGGAGACGAATGAGAGCACCCGCCCGTCGTGCTCAATCACCATCGGCAACGCGAACGACAGTGCCGACGGCGGTCCCGCCGGCTCGTCCTGCCCGTCGGCGCTCTTCGGCAGGGGATAGGCGGCGACCTCCTCGTACAGCTCACGCAGCTCCGCCGAACGGGCCAGCGCGATCTGACGTTCCATCTGCGCCAGCAGATCGGCCCGCCATTCCCGGAGATTGCGGATCCGCGGAGCCACGCCCTCCGGGTGGAGGGTGAGCCGCATGGCGTTGAGCGGAGGTGCGAGCAGGTGCTCGGCCACCCCCTCCAGCATCATGGCGATACCCCGATTGGCGGCCACCACGTTATACGTCCCGTCGACGACGAGCGCCGGATACGGGTCGTACCCCCGCAACAGCTGCTCCATGCCCTCGCGCAGCGCGCCCATCGCGGGATCGTCGAGCGCGGTCTCCGCGTAACGGGGCGCATAACCGGCCACCACCAGCAGGGCATTGCGTTCCCTGACCGGTACATCGAGATGCTCGGCCAGCCGGAGGATCATTTCCTCGCTGGGGCGGGAACGGCCCGTCTCGATGAAGGAGATGTGGCGGGCCGAGGAGTCCGCGCGCAGCGCCAGCTCCAGCTGGCTCAATCGGCGCTGCTCCCGCCAGCTGCGCAGCAGTGGCCCTACCCCCGTGTCAAGCGCGACAGTTGTCATACGGAGACCGTAACGTCACCGGCACCGCCCATCGACATCGACCTTGTGAGGGAGCCGCACCATGCCCGCCGAACCATTGTCGCAGAAAGAGATCGAGGACCGGCTGCGCGAGCTGCCCGGCTGGGCGCTGGAGGGAGACCGGATCACCCGCAGATACCGGTTCCGCTCGCACTTCGCCGCCGCCGGACTCACCATCCATGTCGCGCAGATCCAGGAGGAGCTGAACCACCACTCCGATCTGACGCTCGGCTACAACACCGTCTCCCTGTCGGTGAACACGCACGACGCGGGCGGGGTGGTCACCGAGAACGACCTGGAACTTGCCGAGCGCGTGGAGGCGATTGCCGCGGGGCACGGCGCGGCGTGACGGAGCGAGGGCGCCGCGCTCGTCGGGGCGCCCCCGACCCGAATCGGGGGTGCGCGGCGAGTCGGCGCGTGTACGTCGGTTCAGCGGTGAGAGCCCAGGTGAACCGGCAATACACCCCCTGTCCTTATCTGTTCAGCGATACGGGGCGGCTGCCCTGCAGTCGCCCTCATGCTGGATTACAACGCTGAGGCGGCTGCATACGACGCGACGCGCGGCGGTGTGCCCCGGGCCGAGGCGGCGGCTCGCGCGCTGCTCGGGCTGGTCCCGGAGTCCGCCCGCACGCTGCTGGACATCGGCTGCGGTACGGGACTGGTCACCGAGCGGATGGCGCTGGCCCGGCCCGCACTGCGGGTGCTGGGCACCGATGCCTCGTACGGCATGGCACGGTTCGCACGGCAGCGGATCGGCGCCGTGGCGCTGGCCGACGCACGGCGGCTGCCGCTGCCCGCCGCCGCGGTCGACGCCGTGGGCACGGTCTGGCTGCTGCATCTGTTGCGGGGGGGCGGGTGACGTGCGGGCGGTGGTGTCCGAGGCGGCACGGGTGCTGCGGTCCGGCGGTGTGTTCGTCACCACGGTCGACAAGGACGCGGCGCACGACGTGGGCAGCGACATCGACGAGCTGTTCGCCCCGTACCTGCGTCCCAGCCCATCCGACCCCGAGGAACTGGTCGTCGCGTACGGGGTGGAGGCCGGGCTCGATGTGGTGGGGGAGAATCGATTCCTCGGACACGGGCAGGGGCGGACGCCGCGCAGTGCCGCGCATGCTGTGCGCGCCGGCTACTTCGTCTCACGTCTGGAGCTGCCGGGGGCGGCGGCGGACGAACTGGCGGCGGCGCTCCTGGCGCTGCCCGAACCGGACCGGCCGCGCCCCGAGCCGGAGTACCGGCTGCTGGCGTTCCGACGCAGGGGCTGAGGTCCCGCGGGGTCGGGGGCGTCCGGGACCGCATCGCAGGACCCCGAGTTCGTGGTGACGCCCTCGCCCGCGCGGGCGGCAGACTGCAGGTTCAGGCAATCCCCTGCGGGCGGGCTGCCTGAACCTGCCCGACAACGGTTTGGCCGTCCGTATCCCGCGCGTCATCGGGGCGCGCAGGCCGCATCGGGTCGCCCGCGTCGGTCGGCGGTCCGGCAGATGACCTCCTTGGACCGCCCGGCACATGGGGGTGGGTGAAGGAGCGGGACTGGGTGCGTGCAGCTGCCAGGCGGAGGAGGGAGGCAACGCGAAGGGGGCCCCACCCATGCCTTTCGGGCCATGGGGGAGTTGGTGACCGACGACAACGCCGCAGATGTGCGCACCCAGCCCCGCGACGCCGCCCCCCACGTGCCGGACGGTCTTACGCCACCGTCCAGGCCCCGTCCTCCGCGGCCTCCCGCGCGAACGTGCCGAAGTCCTTCGGAGCCCGCCCCAGCACGCGCTCCACCCCGTCCGTCGTGCTCGCGTTGTGACCGTCCAGCAGCGTCGTGAACAGTTCGGCCAGGAAGCCCGCTTCGGCGCCCGACATGCCGAACTCCTCGAGGACCGAAGCGTACTGAGGTCCCGTCACCGGCATGTACCGCACCTGGCGCCCCGCGGCCCGCGTGAGCTCCGACGCCACCTCGTCGAAGGTCAGAAGCCGAGGTCCGGTCAGTTCGTGCACCAGGCCCCCGTGACCCTCCTCGGTGAGCGCGGCGACCACCACATCCGCCAGGTCGTCGGCATCGACGAACGGCTCAGCGGTCCCGCCCGCCGGGAACACCACCTCACCGCCGAACACCCCGTCGAGCAGCGCGCCCTCGCTGAAGTTCTGCGCGAAGAACGCCGACCGCACGACGGTGAGCGTGGCCCCGGCCGCCGCCGCCCGCAGCTTCTCCTCCGCCACCACCGCCTGTGGTTCGCCCCGCCCGGAGAGCAGCACCAGCCGGTGCACCCCGTTCTCCACCGCGATCCGCCCGAAGGCCGCCATCGCCTCCGGGGCACCGGGCGCCGCCAGATCGGGGTAGTACGCGACGTACGCGGCATCCACGCCCCGAAGGGCGGGCGCCCAGCTCGACTCGTCCGCCCAGTCGAAGCGGACCTCGCCACCGCGCGAGCCGGCCCGTACCGGCACTCCGCGGGCGGCGAGCCGCTCCACCACCCGGCGGCCCGTCTTTCCCGTACCGCTCGTCACCAACACTGTCTCGCGCTTCACGTTCTCCGTGTTCCGTGTCATGACTCAAGCGTCGCGGGGAGGCTCCACGGGGACCATGCGCGAACCGCTCAGACCCCTACGCGTACGTCTAGGCTGCTGACCATGGACGCACTCGCCGGACTGCTCGACGGACCACGGGCCAGAGGCGCCTTCCTGCTGCGCATGGTGATGGAACCGCCCTGGTCCGTACGGATCGAGGACCGGGCGCCGCTCTGTCTGATGTCCATGACCCACGGTGAGGCCTGGATCGTCCCCGCAGGCGCGCCGGACCCGGTGCTGCTGCGGCCCGGTGACATCGCCATCGCCCGCGGCCCGGAGCCGTACACCGTCGCCGACACCCCCGGCACCGCGCCGCACGCCCGGATCGGCCCCGGCGGCGCCTGCGGCACCCTGCGCGGCGAGCCGCTCTCGGAGTCCATGCAATTGGGGGTACGGACCTGGGGTAACGCCCCCGACGGCGCGGCGAACATGCTCATCGGCACCTACCTGCTGGAGGGCGAGATCAGCAGGCGGCTCCTCGACGCGCTGCCCCCGCTGCTCCTCCTGCCCTCCGACGCCCGAAGCGACCCCCTGCTGATGCTGCTCGACGCCGAGATATCCCGGGACGAGCCGGGCCAGAGCGTGGTCCTCGACCGGTTGCTCGATCTGCTGCTCATCGCCGTACTGCGCAGCTGGTTCTCCCGGCCCGGGGCCGAGGGACCGGCCTGGTACCGGGCGATGGGCGACCCGGTCGTCGGACAGGCGCTACGGCTGCTGCAGAACGAACCGGCGCATCCCTGGACGGTCGCCGCACTGGCCGCCCGGACCGGAGTCTCGCGGGCCGGACTCGCCCGCCGCTTCACTGAACTGGTGGGGGAGCCGCCGATGGCGTACCTGACCGGCTGGCGCCTGGCCGTCGCCGCGGATCTGCTGCGGGAGACGGACGCCACCGTGGAGGCAGTGGCTCGGAAGGTCGGCTACAGCGGGTCGTTCGCCTTCAGCACCGCCTTCAAACGCGGCCGCGGCGTCAGCCCCCAGGAGTACCGGAGAGGCCACGGCTTGCCGAACCGGCAACAAAGTTCGCCACCTGCGTGAGGCCCGGCGAGGCTTGTCGGCATGACGAAGCACGCCGATCACGGCCCTCATCACAGCAGCAACCAGGACCGGCCCGACCGTACCGGGCACAGCCACCACCACGACACCACCGACCTCGACTGGGACGTCATGGGTCCGCAGCTGGAGCGGAACGGCGAGCTCAGCAGCCCCCAGTACGCGGCGGCCGCCCACTGGATCGCCGGACTGCCCACCGCCCCGCAGGTACGCAGGGTCCTGGACATCGGCAGCGGACCGGGTGTGATCTCCTGCCTGCTCGCCGAGGAGTTCCCCGAGGCCGAAGTCGTCGCCGTGGACAGCACTCCGGCACTCCTCGAGCGCACCCGGGCCCGCGCCCAACGCCTCGGACTCGGCGACCGCGTCCGTACCCTGCACGCCGAAATCCCCGACGAGCTCGCCAAGTTGGGAGAAGCGGACCTGATCTGGGCGGGCAACGCCCTGCATCACATGGGAGACCAGCGCGCCGTCCTCGCCGGCTTCGCCGGACTGCTGCGCAACGGCGGGACCGTCGCCCTCGTGGAGGGCGGGCTGCCGCCCCGTCAGCTTCCGCGCGACATCGGCATCGGCCGGCCCGGCCTGGAGGCCAGGCTCGACGCGATCACCGCGGAGTGGTTCGAGGAGATGCGGGCGGCGCTCCCGGAGGCCACGCGGGAGATCGAGGACTGGAGCGCCCTGTTCACCGCGGTGGGGCTGGCCCCGCAGGGCACTCGCAGCTTCCTGCTCGACCTGCCCGCACCCCTCTCCGGCCAGGCGCGCGACCATGTCATCGACGAATTTGCCCGCCGCCGCGAGATGTTCGCCGGGGAACTCGCCGCCGACGACCTCGCCACACTCGACCGGCTGCTCGACCCCGAGGACCCGGCCGGACTGCACCACCGCCCCGACGTCTTCCTGCTGACGGCGCGCACGGTCCACCTGGCCCGACGCGCCTAGGGCGTGTTTCGAAAGTCCCGCCTGCCAGGCGGCGTCTGGCACGCACGCTCGCTGCGTTGTCGGGCTCGCCCCGATACGCCCAGTATCGGGGCGACCCTCCGCCTTGCGATCGCACGCACCAG
>NZ_JBFBCG010000019.1:0-106439 GCF_040683105.1 Streptomyces sp. NPDC051020
GACGATCCGCAGCTTGTACTCGGCGGTGAAGGTGCGACGCTTCGGCTTCGGCGCCGGATCGGCGCCGGGACCGCTGGTGCTCGTCATACGGGTGGCTCTCCCGCTCGTTCGTCCACCCAGGCTAACTGATAACGCCGAGGTGTCTCACCCAACGATGTCAGAGAGGGTGCCGCCTTCGACCCACACACCGTGGAGCGAGCGTGGTTCAGGGCGTCAAGGTGGAGCGCGCCACTGTACGAACGACCTTGACGCCCTGGGCCACGACTGCTCGGCTCTGCCTGGGGTCGGAGGTGGTCGGGATGGGAGCCCCCACGACGCTCGCCATGCTCCGGCCGGCACTCGCGAACGGCGCCCCTCGGCGCGCGTCGTGATGGAGATCCTGGGTCACTCACAGATCGCCGTCACGATGAACATCTACACCCACGTCTCCGACGACAATCGAAGGGAGGCGATGGGCCACATGGACCGCCTGCTGCGGCGTCGCCGCCCGTCCGACTGAGCGACTGCCGTCAAGAACTACCGTCAACGCCCCCGCAGCGGCTCGCTGCGGGGGCGTTCTGGCTGGTGGGCGCGGACGGTTTCGAACCGCCGACATCTGCTTTGTAAGAGCAGCGCTCTACCCCTGAGCTACGCACCCGTGGATGAAGCAACAGCGTACATGGCACAGGGCCCATGCTCACAAACGGTTGTCCGGACCGGCGGGGAGACGGGGGATATCCCCACCCCGCTTACGGTAGCCGCCCGGATTCTCCCGGGGCCGGCTCGCTCCCTACGGTGGATCCATACCGGCGGGACAGCCCGCCGGACCGGATGGGGGATCGATCACCGTGGCACTCCGCACTCGCACCCGTACCCACACCCGCGCTCGCGCTCGCACCCTGCCTCGCGCGCTCGTCGCGTCCGGCGGGGCCGTCCTCGTCGCCCTGGCCCTCACCGGTTGTGGCAGCGCGGATGTGGACGACGCGCCGGCCGAGCACAGGTCGTTCGCGCTGAGTGGGAAGACGCTGACCATCGAATCCGGCGGTACGACCGTGGAGCTCGTGCCAGCCGATGTGCGCAAGGTCGAGGTGACCCGGCGCGTGGATGGGTGGGTGATGCTCGGGAGCGGGCCCGATGCCCGGTGGTCGATGCGGGACGACACGCTCACGCTGCGGGTGAAGTGCGACGCACTGATCAGCAACTGCGGGTCGCGCCATCAGGTGAAGGTGCCGCGTGGCGTCGCGGTGACGGTCAAAGGGGACAACGGGCGGATCCTCGCGTCCGGGTTCGACACTCCTCTCACGCTCCACTCCGACAACGGCAAGGTGACCGTGCGTGACTCCAGCGGTCCGCTGAAGCTGGCGAGCGACAACGGGGGCCTCGTCACGGAGCGGATCTCCAGCAGGTCCGTCTCCGCGCGCTCGGACAACGGGGGGATCCGGCTCGGGTTCAGCGCTGTGCCGGATCTGGTGGACACCGTCAGCGACAACGGCCGGGTGACCATCGATCTGCCGAGCGGTTCGCAGGCGTACGCGGTGACCGCCACCGCGAGGAACGGGCGCGTCTCGGTGAAGGTGCCACGCAGCGACGGCAGTGCTCATGTGGTGAAGGCGCACAGCGACAACGGTCAGATCACGGTGCGAACGGCGAACTAACCGGCCCGTGTGTTCGTCCTTACCTGGTGGGAGAATGTACCGGGCAGGGCGAAACGGCACGGGAGAGGGATGTGACGGCGACAGACGCGCGGCCGCAGGCAGGAGCGGGTGCCATTTCCGCCGTCAGGGACGTCCTCGGGTTGATGCTGCTGCCGGTGCCGCTGCTCGCCGCCGCGCTGCCGGCCGCTTTCGCCGGTGGAGGTACGCGGCGCTGGTTCGGCGGCCGTGGGGAGAGTCAGCGGGTCGAGGCGCAGGCGGCGAAGGATGCGGCTGCGGAGGCGTTCTACGAGCTGGACACCGCTCAGCGCGATCTGCAGATCTCGATCGAGACGATCACCGCGGTGGACAGTTCGCCCGCCGCGCGCAAGGTCGTGGACGACTTCGCTGCTCTGGGGCGGCGGATCGACGAGGCGAGCCATGCGTACATCACTGCGGTGGACGCGCACGACCTGGACCGGGACGATCTCGAACCGGCGATCGCGGCGCGTGCCAGGACGGAACTGACGGGCGCCAAGGACGAGCTCGTACGGGTCAAGGGCGAGCTCGACCGGTTCGCCCAGGGACTCGGTCCGCTCCTGGGAAACGCGGAGACACAGCTCGCCCGGCTCGCGCCCGCTGTGGAGCGGGCCCGGCAGGCGCTGCTCGGTGCGAGCAATGCTCTCGACTCCGTGCGCGCGTCCGGGCTGCGGGCGGACGATCTCGCCGCGCGCCTGGCGGCCCTCGCCCCCGAACTGACCAAGCTCAACCAGGGCGCCGGCCGGCACGGCGTACAGGAGACGCTGCTCCGCGCCGATCAGGTGCTGCGCGGTGCGGAGGCCATTCGGGCGGAGGCGGCGCAGCTTCCCGAGCGTGCCGCCGAGATCGACCACCGGCTGGTGTCGCTGCGGACCCGTGCCCAGGCGCTGACCACTCGCGCGGGCTCGGTGGAGCCGGTGCTGAGTGAGCTGAGGCGGCGTTTCTCGGCCGCGTGCTGGCAGGACCTCCAGCCGGTTCCGGAGCAGGCGGCGGTCCATGTGCGGCAGGCCGAGGAGAAGCTCAAGGAGGCGGCCACGGCGCGGGACGAGCAGCGCTGGGCGGATGCGACCTCGCGGCTCTCCACCGTACGGGCCCTGCTGAACGCGACGGACGAGGCGGTGTCCGCGGCCGGTGACCGGCTGCACCGGCTCGACGCCGTGGCCAAGGATCCGCAGCAGGAGATCCAGCGGACCCGGTTCGCGATCCGGGACGCGCAGCGTCTGGCCATGGCGGGCCGCAACACGCCCGACCCGCGCCATGCCCGGCCGCTGGACGACGGGGTGGCCCGGCTGGAGCGCGCCGTCGCCGGACTGGAGGGCCGCCACCCCGACTACTGGCACTTTCTGACCGAGACGGAAGCGGTGCGGCAGACGGCTGCGAGGGTGGTCTCCGAGATCCGGGAGGAGCGTGGCGCCGGGGGCTGAGCCGAGTTGTCGGGGCCCGGGGCGGGGCGGATCATGGTGGTAGTCCGAAGGAGGCCGCATCACCATGGCCCATACTCATGCTCCGCGTCTCCCGCACCTCCCTCATCACCCGCAGCGAGCGGCGCGAGGTCCGGCAAGACCCGGCAGAATGGCCCGCCTCGACGAGCATCTCCCGGTCGATCACCGGCTCAGCAGCGTCTACCGCGTCGGGGCAGGGCTGATGGGGCTGGTGCTGCTCGCCTTCGGCATCCTGGGGCTCATCGACAAGATCGGCTTCTTCGACACGGGCGGTGCCACCGTCGCGGGCCTGAACACCAACGGCGCGCTCAGCGTCCTGTCCATCTGCGTCGGCCTGCTCCTGTTCATCGGAATGGTGATCGGCGGCAACTTCGCCTCGACGCTCAACATGTTCTTCGGAATCGCGTTCATCCTCAGTGGCTTCGTCAATCTCGCGCTGCTCGACTCGGACTACAACTTCCTGGCCTTCCACCTGCAGAACGTGCTGTTCAGCTTTGTCGTCGGGCTGATGCTGATGATGTTCGGGATGTACGGGAGGGTCAGTGGCGGGCTCCCGCACGACAACCCGTACTGGCAGGCCCGCCATCCCGATGAGGCAGCCCAGGAGTTGCGCCGCAGCCGGCGGCAATCCATGCCGATTGCCCGGTCGTAGGAACGGCCCCGTCGCGGTGGTGCGCCCTCCCGGTATCGGCCCTGGGTCCCGTTGCCGGGCAGCGCCGCCGGTTACGGGAGAGCCGTTAGCCTGGGGTCATGCCTCGTTACGAGTACCGCTGCCGCTCCTGCGGAGACACTTTCGAACTCAGCCGTCCGATGGCCGAGTCTTCGGCCCCTGCCTCCTGCCCCGCCGGGCACGAGGACACCGTGAAGCTCCTCTCCACCGTGGCTGTGGGCGGGGGTTCGGCCAAGTCCGTGCCCGCCGCCCCGTCGGGTGGCGGTGGCGGCGGGGGCTGCTGCGGTGGGGGTTGCTGCGGCTGACACGGCCGTGCCGCTCGCCCCGGCGGGCGGGTGCTACCTCCTGCGGGAGAGTGTCAGCCCGTCCGCCACGGTGAGCATCACGCTGTCCATCCGCGGGTCGGCGGCCACATGCTCGTTGAACTCCTTGATCGCCGCCGCTGCGCCGGTCGCCTGCGGGTCGGTCACGCCGCCGTGGAACAGCACGTTGTCGGTGACGACGAGGCCGCCTTGCCGCATACGGGGCACCAGTTCCTCCCAGTAGGGGATGTAGTTGCCCTTGTCCGCGTCCAGATAGGCGAGATCGATGTGCGGGTCGGACGGCATGGCCCTCAGCGTGTCGAGCGCGGGGGCGATGCGCAGCTCGATCCGGTCGGCGACGCCTGCCTTCTCCCACGCCTCCCTGCCGTAGGCCGTCCACTCCTCCGAGATGTCGCAGGCGATCAGCCGCCCGTCGGCGGGCAGCGCCTGCGCCATGGCCAGGGCGGAGAACCCGGTGAATGTCCCGACCTCGACGATGTGCCGGGCCCCGGTCAGCCGGACGAGGAAGGCGAGCAGTGGCCCCTGTTCCTCGGCGGACTGCATGCCGGCCTGATCGGGAAGGCGTGTGTATGTGGTCTCGACGAGCTCACGCTGCACTGCGTCGAGCGGCGGGTTGTGCGCCAGCATGTACGCGTACAACTCGTCCGTGATCTTGGTTTCGTTTCCCTTGCTCATCGCAGACTCTCTTCGTGCCTGCCGGGCAGGCTGGTCTGGTTCCCGAATACCGGAGTACGGCGGGAACGCGGCGGCTGCCAGCCACTGTTCCCTGTCGGTCCGGGCTTGTCGAAGATCGAGTCGACGTGTTGCTCCGCGCACCGGTGCAGCCGTTCGGCGCCGGCCGCGCAGGATTCAGAGAGCGCGCCGGGGGACGGAAGCCCGGATGAATCGGCGGAGGATCTCCTCGCCCGCCGCCACACCACGTTCCGTCAGGACGTCGACGTGCGGGGCGCTCCAGCCGGTGTCGGCGAGTTCGCCGTGGCCCGGACGCCAGGCGAGGTCGGCGGCGAGGAGCAGATCGGCATCGAGGAGCGAGTCGCCGGCGGCGAGGGTGAGCGTGGCGCCGGAGCGGCGGGCGACCTCGTGCATCGCGGCGCTCTTGGTGAGCGGCCTGGGCACGGCGTAGATCTTGCGGCCCTGGAGGGACACGGTCCAGCCGCGGGGCCCCGCCCACTCGGCCAGTTCCTGCAGCCAGTCCGTGGGCAGCAGCGAGCGTTCGACGACGAGATAGGCGAAGAGGTCCTCGGCGACTCGTTCCTTCAGCAGCCAGGCGGGGTCGGCGGCGGCCACGAGGTGGGCGCGGACCTCGGCGAGCGAGGCACACTCGTCGGCCAGCCGGCGAGCCACCCGGTCCTGCCAGTCGGGATCGGAGACGCCGTCGACCAGGAGGTGTCCCCCGTTGGCGCAGATGGCGAACTTCGGTGCGGGGCCGGGGAACTGGATGCGGTGGTACTGCTCGCGGGTGCGGGTGGTCGTGGGTACGAAGACCGTGGCGCGGGCCAGTTCGTCGACGAGTGCGGCGGCCGTCTCCGTCATGTAAGAGAGCGGCTTGTTCCCGTACACCTCGACGCAGAGCAGCCGGGGGGCGTCCGCGTCCGGCATGGCGAGCTGGAGTGCCGCCGTCGAATAGATGAGGGTGCGGTCGAGGTCGCTGGCGACCAGCGTCACAGGGGTGGTCGGGGCGGTCGGGGCGGTCGTCATGGCCGGGTGGGTCACTGTGACGCCACCGCCTTGCCGTCCGCGCCCGTCGCTCCGCGGGTGTACTTCGGGTGGATCAGTCCGACGCAGGTGTACGGGAGACCGTCGACCTCCTCGACCGGCACGCCGCGCTGCTCGGCCAGCAGCCGGATGTGTTCGAGGTCGGCACCGGCGCCGCGCTTGGCGAGGATCTTCCAGGGGACGCGTCGCAGCAGTACGCGGGTGGTCTCGCCGACCCCCGGCTTGACCAGGTTCACATCATGGATGCCGTATTCCTCGCTGATGCGCTCGACGGCCGCCCAGCCCTCCCAGGTGGGGGCGCGGTCGGCCGTGAGCAGCTCCTTGACCTCGGCGTCCACGGCGTCGACGACCTGGTCGAAGTGGGCGGCGACGGTGTCGAGGAAGTGGCCGGACACATCGGCTTCCGCGAGCTCCTGGTAGAACTTCGCGCCGTGGAAGTCATGGGGGCCGACCAGGTCGGACCGGAGGACGGTACGGGAGATCAGCCCGGAGACAGTGGAGTTGAGGCAGGCGGACGGGATGAGGAAGTCCTCGCGGGTGCCGTAGGTGCGGACGCAGCCGCCTGGGTCGGCGAGGACCGCGATCTCGGGGTCGAAGCCGTCGAACTCCTCGAGTGCGGCGGCCAGTTCGCGGGTGATGGCGCCCTTGCCGGTCCAGCCGTCGACGAAGACGACGTCGGCGGGGTCGTGGTGGGTGGCCAGCCAGCGCAGGGCGTTCGCGTCGATGCCCCGGCCGCGCACGATGGAGACGGCGTAGTGCGGCAGATCGAGCCCGTGACGGTGCTGGGCCCAGCGGCGCATCAGCACGCCGACCGGGGTGCCGGCCCGCGCGAGGGAGACCAGGACGGGGCGGGGGGTGCGCTCGGCGAGGACCGTCTCGGTGACGGTTCCGACGGCCCGCGCGATGCGGGCCGCCGACAGGTCCAGGGCCGCCTTGAACAGGTCCTGGTACTCGGCCGACGGCTGGTACTCGACGGGCAGCGACTCGGCGTAGTGCGCGCCGCCGCTCTGTATCGCCTCCTCGCGCTCCTCGGTGGGCGCCTCCAGCTCGGTGTCCGAGAGGTCCTGGAGCAGCCAGCCGACTTCTTCCGGCGCGTAGGAGGAGAAGGCTGGGCCGCGGAGGGGCTCGGACAGCATGGGAGGTTCCTGCCGTTCGGGGGCGGTGGAGGGGGCGGACGACGGGACGTACGAGGGGACGACGGCCAGCAGGACGTGGGAGGTGTGCGCGTCGAGTTCCGCCAGCAGGCCGTCCGGGGCGTGCAGTTCCGGGGTGTCGGCGGCGGAGTCGACGACGACGACCACGGCGTCGAAACCGGCGTCCGCGACGTTGTACGCGTAGCGGACGCCGGGGCCGTCGGCCGGGTTGTCGTGGGCCGGGAAGACCAGCCGGCTCCGTATCGCGTAGCCGGGGTCGTTCACGGCGAGGACGGGGGACCGTGTGGTGGTCGAGTAGCGCACCTCGGCGTCGGTGTGCTCCTCCAGGGCGGTACCCAGCCGGAGCGGTGCGTACATCAGCTCCTCGAAGCCGAGGACAAGTATGCGGCGGGCGTCACCGCCCAGGGCGCCCGCGATGCGGGCAGCCATGGCGGGGAGGGCCGATTCGAGCGTCTCGCGGTGGGCGGGGGTGAAGCCGTGCCGTCCGCCGTCGGGCACGCCGGCGGGCCACTCAAGCTCCACCCGGGTGCACGGGCTGCCGCGCCGTGCCGCGTCGGCCCGGGCGGGTTCCCGCTCCGACTCGTGGGCGGCGACCAGGGCCTGGCCCTTCTCCAGAACACCGTCCGGGAGCCGGACCGTGCCCGTACCCCTGGCCACCAGGTCGACGCGGGCGCCGATCTCGGCGGCGAACCCGGTCAGCCGTTCGCGGTCGGCCGCCGACCGCATGTCCACCAGAGCCACGATGACGTAACGGTCGCGCGGGTACAGCTCATGCAGCGCGCGGATCGTGTTGAGCACGGTGTTGCCCGTGGAGAACTCGTCGTCCACCAGCACGAGCGGCGCCCCGCTCCCGCGCGCCAGCAGGGCGGGGTCCTCCGGCAGCAGCAGATGCGACGTCGCGTGCGAGTGCGACTCCTCGAAGCCGCCCGCCCGGGCCACGCCCTCGACCGGACGCCGCGTCGAGTGGAGGTAGGGGACCACGCCCAGCCCGTCGGCGACCGCGTGGCCGAGGCCGGTGGCCGTCTCCGCGTACCCGAGCACCACCGCCCGGCGGGCCTCCGCCTCCCCGAGGAGCGCGCGCACGCTCAGGCCGAGCTCGAACCCCGCGCCGTACACCACGGAGGGCCGCTGCGGCACATGCTTGCCCAGCACGTTGGAGACGAGCAGATGGGCCCGCTTGGGGTTGCGGCGCAGGGCGAGGCCCAGCAGTTCCCGGAGCTCCCCGTCACCCTCGGGCTTTCCGTTGCCGACGAGCTCGACGCCCAGCCGCTCCGCCACCCAGCTACCCGACCACACCACGTTCGCCGTCTCTTTCCTTGCTGCGCGTTCGCTCATCGAGACGCGCTCATTCCGCCGGCCCCGCGGCCAGCAGATCCACGAAGCCGACGTCTTCCTTCGCGACACCGAAGACCTCGGCCCGTTGCAGGGTGCGCTCGGCCCAGGCGCGGTGCGGCTTCACTTCATTCATCTTGTTCGTGTATACGGAACGCATCACTCCGCCACCGCCCCGCTCCGGCCGCAGGATGTCCTGTGCGTCGCTGAACTCTTCGTGACTGACCACGGACAGCGCGTGCACCGGCGCGACGTGCGACGGGTGGATGCAGGTCTTGCCGAGCAGCCCGTTGGCCCGGTCGAGCTCGATCTCCCGCAGCAGGCCGTCCAGGTCGTGCTCGATCAGTGTCGTGCGCAGCTCCTCGGCCCGGCCTTCCAGGAAGGGGCTGCGGCGCAGCTGCGGCTTGAACATGCGCTCCTGGAGCCGGAAGTACTCCCACACCGGTCCGGTGATCGTGAAGCCCGTCCCGTCCGACCGGCCCAGCACATTGACCACATCGGCTATGACCGCGGCGACGAGCTGGACGTCGTACGCCGTCATGTCGGGCGCCCTGCGCAGTCCGTACGCCGAGCAGAAGTCGGTGACCCCGAGCCGCAGGGCGAGCACCCGGTCCCGGTACGTGTTGACGGTGCGGACGATTCCCCGGAGCGCCGCCGCGCGGGTCTCCAGGTGCAGCAGCTCGGGCGATTCGAGAACGGGCATCGCGAACAGGCGCTGTCCCCCGGCCGTCTCGGCCTTGGTGAGCGCCTCCATGAACGGCAGGCCACGCTCTTCCGTGAACTTCGGAAGTACAAAACCGGACAACAATCGGACGGAGCTGCCGAGCCGCTGCACCAGGTCCGTTATCTGCTCCGGTTCGCGGACCCGGATGAAGAGCAGCGGCACCTCGGCGCCGCGCGCAGCGAGGTCGCGGAACTGCCTGACCAGGTTCTCCTCGGCGTCCAACACCTCGGAGTCGTCGATGGAGTCCTCCAGGCACAGCACCATCGAGACGACACCGCGCCCGGCCTGTTTGAGGACGTCATCGGCCAGCCGCGGCCGGGTGGCCGGGGAGTACAGGGTGGCGCCGAGAGCGGCCGAAAGCATCCGGGCGGGGGAGTCCGCACCGAATTCGCACGGCTGCTGAAAGAACAGACCTTCCCGCGCAGCGGGCGAGATGTGCCCGAAATGACGCATGTAATTCCCCCGTACTGCCGGATCGACCGGACGACGTGTGGCCGGTAATAGTACGTACGGACGGGTGTCGAGGGTTCCCCACGTGCATGAATTCCGGGTAACTCGTCCATTTCCCGACGGTTCCGCAGGGCCCGGAGGACGTGGTTCCGACACACTGCCGAGACATGGTTCGGGCCCCCACGTTGTCTGCGCAGGCAGCCAGCAGGCAGGATGACCGCCATGACGCACGCGATGCTGAAGGGCTCGAACGTCCCCCTCGATGCCATGGCCGTACGGGCCGTGCTGCGCTGGACTCCGGGCGCCGGGGTGCCCGATGTGGACGCCTCGGCCCTGCTTCTCGGCGCCGGTGGCCGTGTGCGCTCGGACGAGGACTTCGTGTTCTACAACCAGCCCCGGCACCCCTCCGGCCTGGTACGACGGCTACCGAAGCGCAGTGTCGCCGAGGGGCTCACCGACACCATCGAGGCCGACCTGGGCGCGCTCGACCCGTCGGTCGAACAGGTGGTCGTCGCCGCTTCCTCCGACGGGGCCGCCTTCCAGCAGGTCCACGATCTCCGCATACTTCTCTACGACGCGGCATCGGCGGGCGGCGACCCGCTCGCCGTGTTCGATGTACGGCCGGAGACCGGCGAGGAGACCGCGATCATCTGCGGTGAGCTCTACCGGCGCGGCGATGGCTGGAAATTCCGGGCGGTCGGTCAGGGCTACCCGACCGGACTGGTGGGGCTCGCGACCGCATTCGGCATCTCGGTCGACGAGGCGGAGGCCGCGGCCGATCCCGATCCGGCCCCCGTCATGCCGACGGTCGCCCCGGTGTCTCCCCCGGCACCGGCACTCGGACCCGACTCGCAGGCCACGGTCCAGCACCAGCAGCCCACGTACGGCTACCCGCAGCCCGCAGCCGCCCCGCCTGCGGACGGCTACCCGCAGCCCGCGGCGGCCGCCCCTGCTCCTCAGCCCGCATACGGCTACCCGCAGCCGGCCGCGCCGCAGCCCGCATACGGCTATCCGCAGCCCGCGGCGGCCGCCGCGCCCGCCCCGGACCCGAATTTCGTGCTGCCGCCGCAGGGCCCCCAGTTCGTCCGCTCCTGACCGCCGCGGCGGCGGGCGCCCTCTCAGGCCCGGGACTTGTAGCCGCGCCCCCACTGCAATCCCCAGCCGTACAGCCGGTCCAGCTCCGACTGGAAGCCGTAGACGAACTTCACCTCGCGCCGCACGATCAGCTCGCCCTTGACGTTCTCCACGGTGAACACGGCGCACGAGCGCGCCTGCGGGGCCCGCTCGTCGAGCTCGATCTCGATCCGCGGGCCGTTGCCCGGGTAGAGCGTCACCTTGGCGTGTGTACGGTCGAAGGCCGGCGTCTGGTCGTAGATGTAGACGAAGAACAGCAGCCGCTTGATCTGGTCCCGCTGGTCGAGGTTGACGTACACGGTCTCCCCCGACGGCGCCCCGAAGCGGTCGTCCCCGCTGAGCCTGATGTACGGCGGCGCGTTCAGATCGCCGATCAGGTTGCCGAGCGGCTGCACCACACCCTTGGTGCCGTCCGTCAGCTCGTACATGCAGCCCAGGTCCAGGTCGACGTTGACCACGCCCTGGGTGTGCGCCTGGACCACATCGGGCTGGAAGAGCTTGAGCGGCCGCAGCAGCCGGCCGCTCTGCCGCGATCTGCCCTCGATGTCGGACGTGCGCATCCGCCAGGAGAGGTTGACCCGGAGGTTGCCGGTCAGCGCGCCCTGTTTGGTGAGGGAGACCGTGGCGTGCCGCTTGGAGAGCACGATGGAGTTGGTTGCCGCGTTGCCCGACTCGAACTGTGCTTCCCGCCCCGGCCACAGGCTGTCCCAGAACGCCATCCCCAACCCCCACATGTCTCGGTAGTGCCCAGGCCCCGCACGCATCACTGCGGGGCGGCCCGCGGGCCGGGTCCGGGTGTTCCCGGAGAACCGTCGCCGTACGGACCGCCCCGCTGAGAGCGTTCCTCAATCCCTACCGGGTCACACCCCGGACGGGACCTCCGCCTTGGAGCCTGAGTTGTCGCCGCCTCCGGCCTCCATCGCCTTGTTGCGCCGGACCGAGGACCAGAAGGACAAGCCGATCAGCACGACGCCGACGAGACCGGTGATGACCTCGTTGATCTGGTACTGGATGGTGATGAGAAGGATGACGGACAGCGCGCCGATGGCGTAGTGCGCGCCGTGCTCCAGGTAGACGTAGTCGTCCAGGGTGCCCTGGCGGACCAGGTAGACGGTGAGCGACCGGACGTACATGGCGCCGATACCGAGGCCGAGGGCCATCAGCACGATCTGGTTGGTGATGGCGAAGGCGCCGATGACACCGTCGAAGGAGAAGGACGCGTCGAGGACTTCGAGGTAGAGGAACATGAAGAACGCGGCCTTGCCGGAGAGCGCCACCGCGGACACCTTCTTGCCGGTCTTCCTGGCCTCTTCCTCGGCCTCGTGCTCGCGTTCCTCGTCTTCCTCGAGCTTGTTCTCGAAGTAGCCGGAGAGACCGCCGACGATGAGGTACGTGATCAGACCCGCGACACCCGCGAGCAGGACGGTCTCCGCCTTGTCCGCGTGCGCACCGCCGTGCTGGTGCGCCTGGGTCGCGAAGGTCATGGCCGAGACCAGCAGCACGATGAGCGCGATGCAGACCGACAGCATGTCGACCTTGCCGAGCTTGGCGAGCGGGCGCTCGATCCAGCGCAGCCACTGGATGTCACGGTCCTCGAAAATGAAGTCGAGGAAGATCATCAGAAGGAACATGCCACCGAAGGCCGCGATCGCCGGGTGGGCGTCCGTGACCAGTTGCTGGTAGCGGTCGGGCTGGTTGAACGAGAGATCGACCGCCTCGATGGGCCCGATCTTGGCAGTGATGGCCACGATCACGACGGGGAAGACCAGCCGCATACCGAAGACCGCGATGAGCACACCGACCGTCAGGAAGATCTTCTGCCAGAAGGCATTCATCTTCTTCAGGATTCCGGCGTTGACCACCGCATTGTCGAAGGACAGCGAGATCTCGAGGACGGAAAGGATCGCGACCACGCCGAACGCTTCCCACCCCCCGTATATCACCGCTGCGACCAGGCCGAGCGCGGTGACCGCGAACGACCAGCCGAAGGTTTTCAGAAGCACTGGTTACCCCATCGTGTATGTAACTGGGTCTCCCCCGGATGTGTACGGGGCTCCCCCGCTGTGTGCGGCTTTACGAAACGTTGACCCCGAAGTCTAGAGCGATGCCCCGCAACCCCGACGCGTACCCCTGTCCCACTGCACGGAACTTCCACTCTCCGCTGTAGCGGTAAAGCTCCCCGAAGATCATCGCGGTCTCGGTGGAGGCGTCCTCACTCAGGTCGTAGCGCGCGAGTTCCTGGCCGTCCGCCTGATTCACCACGCGAATGAACGCGTTGCTGACCTGACCGAATGTCTGGCCGCGATTGTCGGCCTCATGGATCGAGACCGGAAAAACGATCTTGTCGCAGTGGGCGGGGACCTGGTTGAGGTTCACGATGATCGACTCGTCGTCGCCCTCGCCCTCACCCGTGAGGTTGTCGCCCGTGTGTTCCACGGAGCCGTCCGGACTCGTGAGGTTGTTGTAAAAAACAAACCATTCGTCGCCGAGCACCCGGCCCGACTGGCACAGCAGCGCGCTGGCGTCGAGGTCGAAGTCGGCGCCCGTGGTGGATCGTGCGTCCCAGCCGAGGCCGACGAGCACCTGGGTGAGGTTGGGTGCGGCCTTGGAGAGGGAGACATTGCCTCCCTTGGCGAGCGTGACGCCCATGGTGTGAGTCCTCCCCGAGTCGATGAACCGTCTGTTGAGCGCGTCCGGCGCCACACTCGGTGCGGCGCCGGACAGGGACGTGCTGGGGGTGTACGGCGGATCATGGCCGGACACCTCCGGGGGCGCGGCCCGGGCTGTGCCTTCTCAGGTACGGCCCGGTCGCGCGCTCCGGGCCGTACCTCAGACGTTGACGCCGAAGTCCTGCGCGATGCCGCGCAGACCCGAGGCGTAGCCCTGGCCGATGGCACGGAACTTCCACTCGGCGCCGTTGCGGTACAGCTCGCCGAAGACCATCGCAGTCTCCGTCGAGGCGTCCTCGCTCAGGTCGTACCGCGCGAGCTCGCTGTTGTCCGCCTGGTTGACCACGCGGATGTACGCGTTGCGCACCTGGCCGAAGCTCTGCTGGCGGGTCTCGGCCTCGTAGATCGAGACCGGGAAGACGATCTTGTCGACGTCGGCCGGGACTCCGGCCAGGTTCACCTTGATGACCTCGTCGTCGCCCTCACCCTCACCCGTGAGGTTGTCACCGGTGTGCTCGACGGAGCCGTCGGGGCTCTTGAGGTTGTTGAAGAAGACAAAATTACCGTCGCTGCCGACCTTGCCCTCGGCGTTGGTCAGCAGCGCGCTGGCGTCGAGGTCGAAGTCTCCACCGGTGGTGGTACGGGCATCCCAGCCCAGACCGACGACGACGGCGGTCAGGTTGGGCGCGGCCTTGGTCAGCGAGACGTTGCCGCCCTTGCTGAGGCTGACTCCCACGAGTCCTCCCATTGGTTTCTTGGGGGCCGACGACTGCCGGCGCCTCCACGTTGCGTTGGCATCGGATCAACGAGTGGATCCTAGTGACCGGTTCCCGGCCAAAACAGGCTTTTGGCCGGGGGGCGCCAGGAGATCGGCCGGAACACCGGGGCGGGATCGTCCGGAACCGGATCAGATCGCGTCGAGGGCCTTGATGTAGTCGTTCAGGTCGCGCGCGTCCGGCAGGCCGTTGACGACGGTCCAGCGCACCACGCCCTCCTTGTCGATGACGAAGGTGCCGCGCACCGCGCAGCCCTTCTCCTCGTCGAAGACGCCGTAGGCCCGGGAGGCCGCGCCGTGCGGCCAGAAGTCCGAGACCAGCGGGTACTCGAGGCCCTCCTGCTCGGCGAAGACGCGCAGGGTGTGGATGGAGTCGTTGGAGACGGCCAGCAGCTGCGTGTCGTCGTTCTGGAACCGCGGCAGCTCGTCACGGAGGGCGCAGAGCTCACCCGTGCAGACGCCGGTGAAGGCGAACGGGTAGAACAGCAGCACCACGTTCTTCTCGCCGCGGAAGTCGGAGAGCTTCACGGTCCGGCCGTGGTTGTCCTTCAGCTCGAAATCCGGGGCCTGGGTACCGACCTCGATCGCCATGGAAACGCGTCCCTTCGCTGCTTCACCGGGCTGGGCTGTCCGGGTGGACTCCCAGCCTACGCAGAGGCCTCGTCGGGCCTGCGGAGAGGGATGTGCGCGGGCGCGGGACATGCGTACGGGCATGCGAAGGCCCCCGCAGGTGCACGACCGGCGGGGGCCTCGTGGTGAGTGCGGTTCAGCGCCTGGCTTTGGCCGACCTCGGGGTGACCAGACGGCTGCCCGTCCAGTCCTTGCCCGCATTGATGCTCTTGGTCTGGGACAGACCGGCTGTCTGGCCGGCCTCGTTGATATCGCTCGGTTCGACGTAGCCTTCGCGGCCGGTCTTCGGCGTCATCAGCCAGATCACACCGCCTTCGTCGATCAGACCAATGGCATCCACCAGCGCGTCCGTAAGGTCGCCGTCCTCGTCGCGGAACCACAGCAGGACGACGTCAGCGACGTCGTCGTAGTCCTCATCGACGAGTTCCTGGCCGGTAGTGGCCTCAATGCCCTCACGGAGCTCCTGCTCGACGTCGTCGTCGTAGCCGATCTCCTGGACCACCTGTCCGGGCTCGAACCCCAGCCGTGCAGCCGAGTTGGTCCGTTCCTCCGCGTGGTCCGCGGTCGCGCTCACGGGTTGCCTCCTGATCATGTTTCGGAAAATGCTTCAGCCACGCGCGTGCGCGGGGCATTGGCCGTAGTCCACACGGGCGCGGCGGATCGCGCAAGTACCCAGCGTGCGAGACCGCCTAAACGGTGACGTTCCCTGCCACGTCGCCGCACGATCGGCAGGTCCCTGACTGGGCTCCACACGGCCGTCCACACCCTTTACGTCCTTGCACAGCTTATGCCGTTTCAGTCCGCCAATCGGAGTCGAACAGCCTTTGGGAACGCTTGGACGGGTTGGGCGTATGGTTGCGTTTTGATCCAACCCGTCTGCCGGGCCGCCCTGGCGCACCGGACATGATGCCTCCCCACCTGGCGGTTACCCCTCGGTAGAGATGACGTACGCGCCGTCGCGGTACACGATGGTGCTGGCGTACATGCATACATCCCGGGGGCATGCCTCCCGTAACCAGGCCCCGTAGAGCAGCACCGAACAGCGAAGGAACAGCGTGGCTTCCGGATCCGATCGCAACCCGATCATCATTGGCGGCCTTCCGAGCCAGGTCCCGGACTTCGATCCCGAGGAGACCCAGGAATGGCTCGACTCACTCGACGCCGCCGTCGACGAGCGCGGCCGTGAGCGGGCCCGCTACCTGATGCTCCGGCTCATCGAGCGCGCGCGAGAGAAGCGCGTCGCCGTGCCGGAGATGCGCAGTACGGACTACGTGAACACGATCGCCACGAAGGACGAGCCGTTCTTCCCCGGCGACGAGGAGATCGAGCGCAAGATCCTCAACGCGACCCGCTGGAACGCGGCCGTGATGGTGTCGCGCGCCCAGCGCCCGGGTATCGGCGTCGGCGGTCACATCGCCACGTTCGCCTCCTCCGCCTCGCTGTACGACGTGGGCTTCAACCACTTCTTCCGGGGCAAGGACGACGGTCTGGGCGGCGACCAGATCTTCTTCCAGGGGCACGCGTCCCCCGGTATCTACGCCCGCGCATTCCTGCTCGACCGGCTGAACGAGGCGCAGCTCGACGCCTTCCGCCAGGAGAAGTCGAAGGCGCCCAACGGACTGTCCAGCTATCCGCACCCGCGGCTGATGCCGGACTTCTGGGAGTTCCCGACCGTCTCGATGGGCCTCGGTCCGCTCGGTGCGATCTACCAGGCCCGGATGAACCGCTACATGGAGGCACGCGGCATCGCCGACACCTCCCGGTCCCACGTCTGGGCCTACCTGGGCGACGGCGAGATGGACGAACCCGAGTCGTTGGGCCAGCTCTCCATCGCCGCCCGTGAGGGCCTGGACAACCTGACCTTCGTGGTCAACTGCAACCTGCAGCGCCTCGACGGTCCGGTGCGCGGCAACGGCAAGATCATCCAGGAGCTGGAGTCGCAGTTCCGCGGCGCCGGCTGGAACGTCATCAAGCTGGTCTGGGACCGCTCCTGGGACCCGCTGCTGGCCCAGGACCGCACGGGCATCCTGGTCAACAAGCTGAACACCACGCCGGACGGCCAGTTCCAGACGTACGCCACCGAGTCGGGCGCGTACATCCGTCAGCACTTCTTCGGGGACGACCCGCGGCTGCGCGACATGGTCAAGGACATGACTGACGACCAGATCCTGCACCTGGGCCGCGGCGGTCACGACCACAGGAAGGTCTACGCGGCGTACGCGGCGGCCAAGGCCCACAAGGGCCAGCCGACGGTGATCCTCGCGCAGACGGTCAAGGGCTGGACCCTGGGTCCGAACTTCGAGGGCCGCAACGCGACCCACCAGATGAAGAAGCTCACAGTCGAGGACCTCAAGCGATTCCGCGACCGGCTGCACATCCCGATCACGGACAAGCAGCTGGACGAGGGCTACCCGCCGTACTACCACCCGGGCCGCAACTCGGAAGAGATCCAGTACATGCACGACCGCCGCAAGAGTCTGGGCGGCTACGTCCCGACCCGTGTGGTGCGCGCGAAGCCGCTGGCCCTGCCCGAGGACAAGACGTACGCGACCGCGAAGAAGGGCACGGGCCAGCAGTCGATCGCCACGACCATGGCGTTCGTCCGCATCCTGAAGGACCTCATGCGGGACAAGGAGATCGGCAAGCGTTTCGTGCTGATCGCGCCCGATGAGTACCGCACCTTCGGCATGGACGCGTTCTTCCCGAGCGCGAAGATCTACAACCCGCTGGGTCAGCAGTACGAGGCAGTGGACCGCGATCTGCTGCTCGCGTACAAGGAGTCGCCGACCGGTCAGATGCTGCACGACGGCATCTCCGAGGCGGGCTGCACGGCGTCGCTGATCGCCGCGGGTTCGGCGTACGCCACGCACGGCGAGCCGCTGATCCCGGTGTACGTCTTCTACTCGATGTTCGGTTTCCAGCGCACCGGTGACCAGTTCTGGCAGATGGCCGACCAGCTCGCGCGCGGCTTCGTGCTGGGTGCGACCGCCGGTCGTACGACGCTGACCGGTGAGGGTCTGCAGCACGCGGACGGCCACTCGCAGCTGCTCGCCTCGACGAACCCGGGCTGTGTGGCGTACGACCCGGCGTTCGGGTACGAGATCGCGCACATCGTCAAGGACGGTCTGCGCAGGATGTACGGCGAGAACAGCGAGGACGTCTTCTACTACCTCACCGTCTACAACGAGCCGATCCAGCACCCGGCCGAGCCGGAGAACGTGGACGTCGAGGGCATCCTCAAGGGCATCTACCGCTTCAGGAGCGGCGAGAAGGGCGTGATCCCGGCCCAGATCATGGCGTCCGGTGTGGCGGTCCCGTGGGCGGTCGAGGCGCAGCGGATCCTCGCCGACGAGTGGAACGTGAAGGCGGACGTCTGGTCGGCGACCTCCTGGAACGAGCTGCGCCGCGAGGCCGTCGAGGTGGAGCGGTACAACCTGCTGCACCCGGAGGAGGAGCAGCGTGTCCCGTACGTGACCCGGAAGCTCGCCGGCTCCGAGGGCCCGTTCGTGGCGGTCTCGGACTGGATGCGTTCGGTGCCGGACCAGATCGCGCGCTGGGTTCCCGGTGCGTACCAGTCGCTCGGTGCGGACGGCTTCGGCTTCGCCGACACGCGTGGCGCGGCCCGCCGGTACTTCCACATCGACGCGCAGTCGATCGTCCTCGCGGTGCTCACCGAGCTCGCGAAGGAGGGACGGGTCGACCGTTCGCTGCTGAAGCAGGCGATCGACCGGTACGAGCTCCTGGACGTGACCGCGGCCGAGCCGGGCGCGGCCGGCGGCGAAGCGTAGGCCCGATCGGACAGATCCGAAGGGCGGCGGACCTCCAGGTCCGCCGCCCTTCGGCGTCAGTTCTCCCAGATCTTGAAGGCCCTGACCCGGTACGGGGACTGCGGCACCCAGGTGCCACCGCCCGGATAGGTCTCGAACTCACCGGTCTCGGCGCACTCCGCCGACTGGTAGGTGGTGACGGGCCGGCCGGTGCGGTTGGCGAGCGACTGGGCCTGTCCGGCCGGTGGCAGCGGGACACAGCTCTCGATGTCGATGGTGGACAGTTCGTGGACCTGCCGGGCCCCGGTGAAGTCCGGCTTCTCCCAGAGGCAGAGCTGACCGCTTCCGCAGGCTCCGAGGCGGGCGGGTGCGGTGCGGGCCGCGGCCTGCGGGGTCGCGGCGCGGACCGCCGCCTGCGGAATCAGGGCTGTGACAGCCAGGGCGGCGGCAAGAACGGTCGTACGCATGGAAATCGACCCCCGTGGTGGTGCGCATCAGTTGCACGCACCCTGACCTGCCCGGCAGCACCCTCGGAAGGGGCTGTGGAGCACACCACCCTGATAGGCGACAGCCCCGCCGGAACGTTCCGGCGGGGCTGTTGTACGCACTGTGTTGACGCCACGGAGGCGTCGCGAGGAGCGGTCAGATGTGACCCGCGCCCGCGCCGGCCTCGGCGTTCGCACCGCGCTTGGTGAGCGTGGCGACCAGCGCGGCGACCACCGCGACGATGCCGGCAACCATGAACGCCGTGCTCATGCCCGACACGAACGTGTCATGGGCGACGCCCGCGATCTGCGCCGCGACCTCCGGCGGAGTGTTGCCGGCCACCGGCGCCACGCCGACCTCGACGGCCGAGGACGCGGCGTCCAGCTGTTCCGGCGCGAGGGGCGGAAGCTTCGCGGCCGCCCAGTTGTCGGCCAGCTCCGCGTCGACCCGGGAGGCCATGACCGCGCCCAGCACCGCCGTACCGAGGCTGCCACCGACCTGCATCGCGGCCTGCTGAAGACCGCCCGCGACGCCGGAGAGCTCGATCGGAGCGTTGCCCACGATGACCTCGGTGGCGCCGACCATCACCGGGGCGAGGCCGAGGCCGAGCAGACCGAACCAGATGGACATGGTCAGGGTGCCGGTGCCGATCTCCAGCTGGGACATCCCGAACATGGCGACCGCCGTGCACACCATGCCGCCGACCAGCGGGACCCGCGGGCCGAACTTGGTGATCATGGCGCCGGCGAGCGGCGAGGCGACAATCATCATCCCGGTCAGCGGCAGCAGGTGCAGACCGCTGTCGACGGGGCTCAGACCGTGCACGTTCTGCAGGTAGAAGGTGACGAAGAAGAGTCCGCCCATGAAGGCGAACGCCATCAGCACCATCAGGACCACGCCCGCGGACAGCGGCACCGAGCGGAACATCGCCAGCGGGATCAGCGGCTCCCTGACGTTCTTCTGGGAGACGGCGAACACCACGAACAGGGCCACCGCCGCCCCCAGGAAGCCGAGCGTCTTGAAGTCGCCCCAGCCCCACTGCGCACCCTTGATGAGCGCCCAGATCAGGCAGAACATCGCCTGCGACAGCAGCACGATGCCGCCGATGTCGAAGGAGCGCGGCGCGTTCTCGGCGCGGTGGTCCTTGAGGATCACCACACCGAGCAGGAGCGCGATCACTCCGACCGGCACATTGATGAAGAAGACCGACTGCCAGCTGACGTGCTCGACGAGGACACCGCCGAGGATCGGTCCGCCCGCCGTCGAGGCGCCGATGACCATGCCCCAGATACCGATCGCCATGTTCAGCTTCTCGGCCGGGAAGGTGGCGCGCAGCAGGCCGAGCGCGGCCGGCATCAGCAGTGCGCCGAAGAGACCCTGCAGCACCCGGAACGCGATGACCAGGGCCACGCTGCTGGAGAAACCGATGGCTCCCGATGCCGCGGCGAAGCCCACGACACCGATCAGGAAGGTCTGGCGGTGGCCGAACCGGTCACCGAGCTTGCCCGCGGTGATCAGGGAGACCGCGAGTGCGAGCATGTAGCCGTTGGTGATCCACTGGACGTCGGCGAGCGAGGCCTTCAGGTCCTGCTGGATGGCGGGGTTGGCGATCGCGACGATCGTGCCGTCGAGCGCGACCATCATCACGCCGATGGCCACGGAGAAGAGCGTCAGCCAGGGGTGGCCGCGAAGCCCCTTGGCCGGGGCTGGAGCAGGAGCGCCCTGCGGCTCCCGCAACGGCTTTTCTGCGGTGGTCTGACTAGTCATGCGAGGGACACTAGTGTCAGCCGCTGACAGTTGACAAACCATTTCACAAGCCGGTAACTGTCACTTAGCTCACAGGTACCCTGAGCTGGCCAAAGAGACAGAAAGAGGACCGCTCAGTGACCGATGTCCGGCGCGCCGCAGAGCAACCGACCGGGCTGCGGGAACGCAAGAAGCGACACACCCGGGACGCCCTCCTGCATGCCGCTCTCGACCTCTTCACCACCCAGGGGTACGACGCGACCACCATCGACGAGATCGCCGACGCCGTCGAGGTCTCCCAGCGCACCTTCTTCCGCTATTTCGCCAGCAAGGAGGAGGCCGTCTTCTCCCTCCAGGAGATGATCGAATCGCATTTCCTCTCCGAGCTGCGTCAACGACCCGCAGCGGAAGCCCCTTTCGAGGCAATGCGCAGCGCGGTCCTGTGCACGTGGAACAGCATCGGCGAGGCGATCGAGGAGATCGTCACGGTCGAACTCCACATGCGTACGTACCGGATGATCGAGTCGACCCCTTGCCTGCTCGCGGCCCACCTGCGGCGCAGCTTCGACCTGGAGACCGAGATAGCCGAGGTGATCGCCGGGCGCGAGGGCCTCGACATCCGGACGGATCCGCGACCGCGGGTCGCCGTGGCCGCGTTCTCCGGGGTGATGCGGGTGACCGGGCAGCTGTGGGGGCAGGGGCGGGACACCAGCATGGATTCGCTGCGCACGCTGACCGAGGACTATCTGGACCAACTGGGCCCGGCGCTCGCAGGGAACTGGCGTACGCCGGTCGAACCCGCGACCGCCACGCCCGCACCTCCCGCCGGATAGTTCCGCCCCGGCCATGTGCCGAATGCCTCATCTCGGAGCATGACGGACTTCACAACTGCCATACCACAACCGGCCCGTGCGGGACCGGAGCGGCGCGAAACCCGCCGGAGCGTACCGGGCACGCGCACGGAGCGTGAGGGAAACCGAGCCCAATTCCCTGCAAGCGAGTGATGTGCGTCACCCGGCTCACAGAGGTCGTCGCGCGTCTCCTAATGTGGGCCGGAGTGACTTCCTTCGACTCCTCCCCCACGCTCACCGCATGGCGCGCGCTGCTCGCCGTCGCGGTCGTGTTCGTGATGCTGGCGACCACCGGCTGGACAGCCGTACGTCACCAACCCTCCCGCGAGCCACGCGACATCGCACTCGCCTCCTGGGCGCGGGGGCGGATAGCGGGTCACCCGCTGCCGGACGCCGATGCACCGCCGTACCGGCTGGCGCAGTTCTTCGCCACGCTCACCGCCGCGCAGCGGTCCGCGCTCGCCACCAGGTACCCGTTGGTCGTCGGCAATATGAACGGCGCCCCGGTCACCCTGCGCTACCGCGCCAACCGGCGGGCCCTGGTTCAGGCGCGGGGGGTCGAGCGGCGGCGCATGCACGACGTCAGGCTCTCCCCGGACGGCCGCGCGGAGGCGCTGCGCCGGATGAAGCGCTTCGGGTCGATGCTGGCCCACGGCCGGCATTTCCTGGCCTTCGACCCGTCCGGGAAGGGCCGTGCCGCCGAGGTGTTCGGTGACCTGGACAAGGCCGAGCGGATCTCGATGGTCGTGCCCGGTGTCGACACCAACCTGCTGACGCTGGAGCGGACCGGGCCGAAGGTCGACGCCGCCCCCGTCGGCATGGCGAAGTCGCTGTACGCGGCGGAGCGCGCCGCCCGCCCCGGCACCCGGACCGCCGTCATCGCCTGGGCCGACTACACCGCGCCCGCCGGTATCGGTATGGACGCTGCCCTGGGGGGCCTCGCCGCGCGCGGCGCGGTCCGGCTCAATGCGCTGGTCGGTGCGCTGCCCGGCACGGCAAAGGTCTCGCTGTTCTGTCACAGCTACGGGTCCGTGCTGTGCGGTGTCGCCGCGGAGGATCTGCCGTCCCGGGTCGCCGACATCACGGTCGCGGGCAGCCCCGGCATGCGGGTGGAACACGCGGCGCAGCTGCACACGTCGGCCGCCGTCTGGGCGATGCGGGACCGCAACGACTGGATCCAGGACGTACCGAACATGGAGGTCGGCGGGCTCGGCCACGGGGCCGATCCGGTGGACCGGGGCTTCGGCGCGCGGGTCGTCTCGGCGGGCGACGCCAACGGGCACAGCGGCTATTTCGTGCCGGGCACCGAGAGCCTTCGCAACTTCGCCGCCATCGGCGTGGGTGCCTACGGCTCGGTGACCTGTGTGAGTACCGACAGCGCCTGCCACAAGGGAATTTCCGGCGCCGAAGGCGCGTGACGCGCGTAAGACCGACCGGCACATGGGGGGTGGGAGAAGGAGCGGGGCTGGGTGCGTGCAGCTGCCAGGCGGAGGAGGGAGGCAACGCGGAGCGTTGGTGACCGACGACAACGCCGCAGATGTGCGCACCCAGCCCCGCGACGCCGCCTCCCATGTGCCGGTCGGTCTAAACAGCGCTTGGGGAGCATGAATTGCGGCATACGCCGAGGGGGGACGTGCGGGCAAGTGCCGCATACGATGAGGCACATGGGTGATGTGCTGGCGGGATTTCATGCCACCTGGGAGTTCGACACCGACTCCGTGCTCATCCGCTTCGAACGGAGTATTCGCACACCGAAGCTCTTCCAGAGCCTGCGTCAACGCCGCATTCCGCACGCGGCGTTGTCGTCGGTGACGCTGACTCCCGGCAAGCGGGGCACGGTGGTGCTGCATGCGGTGCCGAGGCCCGGTGCCGATCCCCTGCTCGAGGCTGCGGCAGGGCAGTTGAAGGAAGGCTGCGATCCGTACCGGCTGGTGCTGCCCGCCGAACGCGAGACGCTCGCCGAGTACTACGCGGACGAGCTGCGCGCACTGCTCGGAGCGGACGCGGGGGAGCCCGCCGAACGTTTCATGGTCGCGGCCCCCGAGGCGCCGATGCAGTTCAAGGCGTACGACGGCCGGGCCGGCTTCGACGGGGACCGGATCTCCTTCCGCTGGTTCTGGACGGGTGCCTCCACGGCGAAATGGAAGGCGGGTGACCAGACGTTTCCGGTCACCGAGCTGTGCGGGGTCGAGTGGCGGTCGCCCGAGGCGTTCGGCGGCTACCTGCGGCTCGTCCCGCGAGGCGCCGCGAGTGCGGTTTCCGTGGCGGACGCGGAAGCCGGTGCGGCCGCGGAGGACGGGGCGATTGGTACGGACGCCGCGCTCGGTCCGCAGGCAATGACCCCGCGGCCCACCCAGGCCGATCAGGACCCCGCCGCGGTGATCTTCGGGCTCGGCTACGGCCCGGTGCACGAGTCGCTGCCGTTCGCCGCCGCCGTCCTGGAATCCGTACGCAGGAACCAGTCCGCCCCCTTGGCGGCGACCGCCGCCCTGGCGGGCGCGGGGCGCCGCGATCCGGCGGACATCGCCGAGCGGATCCGGCACCTCGGGGAACTCCACCGGGCGGGACTCGTGACGGACGACGAGTTCAGCGCGAAGAAGGCCCAGCTGCTCGCTGAACTGTAGGCCTGCGGCGAACGCCCGCCGGGGCGGTGGCGGGACGTTGGCGGCAGGGTTCGCGGTGTATGCACTGGGGCCGGCGCAGGGGTGCCGGGCTGGGAGCCCCGGCCCGGCACCCGGACCGGAAACGACTACTCGCGCGCCGCGGACGTCGAACTCATGTCCGGGTACCGGTCCCCCGCCACCTGCCCCGCGATCGGCTCCAGCAGCGCCAGCTCCTCCCCGGTCAGCGTGAGCCGGGTGGCGGCCACGTTCTCCAGCAGCCGGCTGCTCTTGCGCGTACCCGGGATCGGCACCACGGTCAGCCCGTGCACCTGGGCCCGCTGCTGCACCCAGGCGAGCGCCACCTGCGCGGCCGAAGCGCCGTGCGCCGCGGCGATCTTGTGGACGGGCTCCAGCAGGGCGGCGTTCGTCTTCGCGTTGTCGCCGGTGAAGCGCGGCTGGTACTGACGGAAGTCGCCCTCCGACAGTTCCTTCGCCGCGTCCGTGAACGCGCCGGTCAGAAACCCCCGGCCGAGCGGCGAGTACGGCACGAAAGTCACCCCGAGCTCCACGGCGACGGGCACGGCACTGCGCTCGACGTCCCGGCTGAAGAGCGACCACTCCGACTGGAGGGCGGCGATCGGATGCACGGCGTACGCCTCGCGCAGCTCCGCGCCGGTGACCTCGCTCAGCCCGAGCTGCTTGACCTTGCCCTGCTCGACCAGCTCGGCCATCGCACCGACGGACTCGGCCAGCGGGACGGCGGGATCGCGGCGGTGCATGTAGTACAGGTCGATGACGTCCGTGTTCAGTCGGCGCAGGCTGTCCTCGACGGCCTGCCGGATGTACGCGGGGTCGTTGCGTACGGCCCGGTACTGCGGGTCGTCGGCCTTCCGCTCGATGGCGAACTTCGTGGCGAGGGTGATCTCGTCCCGGTGCGCTCCGACGAACGAGGCGAGGAACGTCTCGTTGGCGCCGCTGCCGTAGACGTCGGCGGTGTCGAAGAGGGTGACTCCCACCTCCAGCGCCGTCTCCAGCGTCTCGCGTGCCGCCGCCTCGTCGGTGTCCCCGTAGAACTCGCTCATGCCCATGCAGCCGAGTCCCTGCACGCCGACCCGCGGGCCGCCGTCGCCGAGCTCCACCGTGGCGATCTTGTTGTCAGTCATCAGGCACAAGGCCTTTCCGGCGCCCGTCGGGCACTCGCATAGAAGTCGATCTTGTGGTCGAGGACGGCGAGGGTGTCCTGGAGCTCCGCGATCCGCGTTCTCACGTCGCGGCGGGTCGCCTCCAGTAGCTCCTGCCGTTCATCGAAGGTGTGCTCGCCCTCGCGCAGCAGCTCCGCGTACCGCACCATGTCGGCGACCGGCATGCCGGTCAGCCGTAGCTTGCCGACGAAGGCCAGCCAGTCCAGGTCACGGTTGGTGAAGCGGCGCTGGCCGGTGTGTGACCGGTCGACGTGCGGCATCAGCCCGATCCGCTCGTACCAGCGAAGAGTGTGCGCGGTGAGCCCGGTGATGGCGGCGACCTCACTGATGGTGTAGCGGTCCTGCCCCTCGGGGCGCGAATGCGCCCTGGGTGCCGATGCGCTTGCGTCCGCCTGTGCGGAGGTGCTCTCCCTCACCGTCATGACCTCCACGCTAGAACCTTGGAGTGCACTCTAAGCAAGCGTAAACGGGGTCGGGTTTCGGCGGCGGTCGGGCCACCCCCTCCGAGCAGTGCAGGACGGCCCTTTAGGCTCGTACGCATGCAGAGCCTGGCGATGATCGACAACTGGCCCGTCCCCACCGCGGCGGCGGCCGTCGTACGAGCGGATGGAACCGTCGTCGGTACGCACGGCCCGACCGCGCACCGTTTCCCGCTCGCTTCGGTCACCAAGCCGATCGCGGCCTATGCGGCGCTCGTGGCGTACGAGGAAGGCGCGGTCGAGCTCGACGAACCGGCCGGGCCCGAGGGGTCCACCGTCCGGCATCTGCTCGCGCACACCAGCGGGCTCGCCTTCGACGAGCACCGGGCGACGGCCGCGCCGGGCACCCGGCGGCTGTACTCCAACGCGGGCTTCGAGGTGCTCGGCGACCACATCGCCAAGGCCACCGACATCCCGTTCCCGGAGTACATACGCCAGGCGGTGCTGGAGCCGCTGGGGATGACCGCGACCACAGTGGACGGCTCGCCCGCCAAGGACGGTGTCTCGACCGTCGACGACCTCGTGCGGTTCGCGGCGGAAATACAGGCGCCGCGGCTGCTCGACCCGCGTACGGTGCTGGCCGCGCAGACCGTCGTACACCCCGGCCTGAAGGGCGTGCTGCCGGGCTACGGCCACCAGAACCCCAACGACTGGGGGCTCGGCTTCGAGATCCGGGACCACAAGTCGCCGCACTGGACCGGCAGTTCCTCGTCACCCGCGACCTTCGGGCACTTCGGCCAGTCCGGGACGTTCCTGTGGATCGACCCGGTCGCGGGTGCGGCCTGCGTCGCGCTGACCGACCGGGCCTTCGGCCCGTGGGCGGTGGAGGTGTGGCCGTCGTTCACGGACGCGGTGCTCGCGGAGCTCGGCTCCCGCCACTGAGAGAAGTCACCCGTCGGCCGCTTTCGTGGCCAGGCACTCGAACCACACCGTCTTGCCGGTCCCGTCGCGGCGCGCCTCCACGCCCCACCCGTCGGTGACGGCGTCGACCAGGATCAGCCCTCTCCCGCCCTCGTCGAGCGCGTCACCCTCGACCGCACGAGGCAGTTCCGGACAGTCGTCAGCGACCTCGACGCGCACACCCCTGGCCGGGAGCAGGAAGATGAGCGTCTGGCAGCGGCGGCCGGGGACATGCCGTACGACATTGGCGATCAGTTCGGTGAGCGCCAACTCCGCGGCGTCGGCGACGTCGAGAAGCCCCCAGCGGGTGAGGTAGAGGTGCAGGATGCGGCGCAGATGCCTGGCCGAGTGCTCACCGATCGCGAAGTCGGCGCGGTAGGTCGCCTCCAGCAGATCGTCGGCCTGCGGATCAATTACATGATTCATGTCACCAGAGTGCAGCGACGTGGTTACGCTCGGCTACGTACGGAAACGAACGTCGTGAGGCGTTGAACGCCGGAGGTGCCCCGCTGTGGCCAACGTCCAATCGCTCGACCCCAGCGCCTCCCCGTTGGACTATTACGGCTGGGAGCTGCGCCGCCAGAGAGAGGCCAACAACCTCAAACAGGGCCAGCTCGGCGAGATCATCTTCTGCACGGGTTCCCTGATCGGCCAGGTCGAGACGACGAAGAAGGTCCCCACCCGCGACTTCGCCGAGCGGCTGGACGCGGCACTCGGCACGGACGGGGTGTTCTCCCGGCTGATCGGCCTGGTCCTGCGAAGCCAACTGCCCGCCTGGTTCCAGCCGTACGCCGAGATGGAGTCGCGCGCCGCGTACATCTCCACGTACCAGGCGCAGTTGGT
Organism: Streptomyces sp. NPDC051020; assembly: GCF_040683105.1. Lineage (NCBI taxonomy): Bacteria > Bacillati > Actinomycetota > Actinomycetes > Kitasatosporales > Streptomycetaceae > Streptomyces > Streptomyces sp. NPDC051020. The sequence continues at coordinate 27,546 of NZ_JBFBCG010000019.1, forward strand.
GTACGGGCTGTTACAGACGGGGGAGTACGCACGGGCGGTGCTCGCCACCGGGATGCCCGACGACCTCACAGGCTTGGTGGCGGCACGGATGGAGCGCCAGCGCATCCTGGAGCGGGAACGGCCGCCGCTCGCCTGGGCCGTCCTCGACGAGGCCGTGCTGCACCGGCCGATCGGCGGTCACGAGGTGATGCGGAAGCAACTCCAGCGGCTGTTGGACGTCACCGACCATCGCTGGATGCAGATTCAGGTGCTGCCCTTCGCGGCAGGTGAACACGCCAGTCTCGACGGCTCGTTCACCACGATGCGCTTCGATGACGATCCCGACATCGTCTACACGGAAGACATCGTCTCCGGCCATATGACGGCCAACCTCGACACGGTCAAGGAGGCCGCGCTCCGTTACGCTCGCTTGCAGGCCGCCGCCCTCTCTGTCGAGGACTCCGCGGCTCTGATCACCCGCGTGATGGAGGAGCGTTATGGAGACCGGTCCCGAACTGAAGAACGCGCGGTGGCGTAAGTCCAGTTACAGCGGAAGCACCGGCGGCGAATGCGTCGAGGTGGCCGACGGCCTCCCCTGCGCCGTCCCCGTCCGCGACAGCAAGAACCCCGACGGCCCCGTGCTGACCATCGGCGCCGCCGCCTGGCAGAGCTTCGTCGACGGGCTCCGCTGACCGCACCCGAAGCCCTCCGCCGAAGGGGCTCGGGACGGATATGCACTACACACGCCCGGGGGCGACGGGCCCTCGTCCGAGGCCTGGGGAACCGCTACCCTCCTCGGCCATGGCCGACATAGTCCGCGCCGCCGCCTCCGACGTACCGGCGCTCGCTTCCGTACTCGCCAGCGCCTATGCCGAGGACCCCGTCTGGTCCTGGCTGATGCCGCACGACCGGGACCGGCGGCTGCGGCTGCTGTTCACCGCGCATCTGGCGCAGCAGGTCCCGGCGGGCCGGGTGTGGACCGACCCGGACCGCACGGTGGCGGCGGTGTGGGCCGAGCCCGGGAAGTGGAAGCTCCCGGTGAGCTATCTGCTGCGCAACGCGGGCACGCTCCTGCTGGCGGGGCGGGCCCAACTTCCCCGGACCGGAATGCGGTTGCTCGCATTGGAGCACCGCCACCCGGCCGACCCCGCGCACTGGTACGTCGAGTACATCGGCACCCACGCGGACGCGCGCGGCACCGGGCGCGGGTCGCAGGTGCTCGGCGGGCTGCTGAAGCAGGCGGACGCGGACGGGCGCCCGGTGTTCCTGGAGTCGAGCAACCGCCGCAATCTGACCTTCTACCGGCGGCACGGCTTCGTCGTGCAGGAGGAGATGACGTTCCGGGCCGGGCCACCGATGTGGTCGATGTGGCGGCGGGGCGCGGACCGGTAGCGCCCCGCCGTCCTCTCCGAGTGGCCCCTCGTGTCACTTCCGCCAGAACAGGTGGTGCGCCACACCGCTCGGGCTGGGGACGACCTCCAGGTGGTACCGGTCGAGCAGCTCATCGGGTGACTCCCAGAGCCGCAGTCCGGATCCGAGCTTCACCGGCGAGACCACCACATGCAGGGTGTCGACGAGACCGGCGTCGAGGAACTGCCGGATGGTGGCGACTCCGCCGCCGAGTCGGACGTCCTTGCCCTCGGCCGCCTCCCGCGCCTGTTGGAGGACCGCGGCCGGATCCCCGTCGACGAAGTGGAACGTGGTGTCGGACAGCGTGAACGAAGGACGCCCGTGGTGGGTCATGACGAACACTGGGGTGCGGAACGGGGGCTCGTCGCCCCACCAGCCGCGCCACTCGTGGTCGTGCCAGGGCCCGCGCTGGGGCCCGAACTTGTTGCGGCCCATGATCTCGGCGCCGATGTTGTGTGCGTAGTCGCGCGTGAAGTAGTCGTCGAGGCCCCGGCTCCCTCCGGGGTCTGTGCGCATGGGCCAGCTCGCCGTGGCGCCGGCCCAGGCAAACAGCCTCTCGGGGTTGACGTGGCCGAACGGACTCTCGAAGCTCTGGTCCTCACCGGCCCCGACTCCGTCACTTGAGACATTGAAGTTCTGGACTCTCAGTAGCTGAGCCATGCGTTCCTCCCGTTTCTTCGGCAACAACTTCGGCAACAATGATGAGACTCTTCGAGCCAGGAAAACTCATCGCCACGTCCGTGACCAACCGGATTTCGGGCTGCAAGTGTCCTGCCGGCTCAGGCCGCCATCTCCCAGATCAGCACCTCGGCCGGCTCGACCGCCACCAACTCCAGCCCCTCCTCCCCGGTGATCCGCGCCGCGTCGCCGGGTGCCAGTTCCTCGTCGCCGATCCGCACACCCCCGGCCACCACGTGGACGTACACCCGCGCCGCGTCCGGCACCGCCGTGCGCTCGCCCTCGGCGAGTCTGCGCACATGCAGCAGGGCGCCCGCCTCCGGGAGGGCGTACGGGGTGGAGTCGGCGATGCCGGGAACGATCGTGTAGGAGGGTTCGCCGCCCGGGGAGAGCGGGGCCAGCCACATCTGAAGGAACGTCAGCGGAACGTCTCCGTCGTTGCGTTCGACGTGGCGCACCCCGGCCGCGGCGCTGAGGTGCTGGAGATCCCCGGCCCGCACGACAGTCGCATGGCCGGCCGAATCGCGGTGGGTCAGCTCGCCCTCGACGACCCAGGTGACGATCTCCGTATGGCTGTGCGGGTGCTCGTCGAAGCCCGCGCCGGGGGCGAGCCGCTCCTCGTTGCAGGCCAGGACCGCGCCGAAGCGGAGGTTGTCCGGATCATAGAAGGCGCCGAACGAGAAGGCGTGCAGGGACTCGATGCCGGCGGCCTCGTCCCCACCCGTGAAGCGGTCGTCGGAGCGCTGAACGGATATCACCCGCCCACGGTAGCCCGGTGCGGCGGCCCCGCCCCCCCACCCTCGCCGCTACTCGGCAGTACCACCCGCGACAGCACCCGACGTACGACCCGCGGTGGCCCCGGCCCACCGTGCCCGCGGCCCGATAAGGCAGTCTTGTCTCCGTGCCCCGACCCGATCCTGAGCAGCCTGCTGCGAATGACGCCCACCTGCATGCCGCGACACTGAAGCGGCTGGAGCAGTCCTCCGGCCGGCTGGCCGCGAACGCGATCGCCCGCATGGACGAGTCGCTGCCCTGGTACCGGGCGATGCCGCCGGAGAACCGGTCCTGGATCGGCCTGGTGGCCCAGGCCGGAATCGCCGCCTTCACCGAGTGGTTCCGGCACCCGGAGACGCCGCAGGCCATCTCCACCGATGTGTTCGGCACGGCTCCGCGTGAGCTGACCAGAGCGATCACACTGCGCCAGACCGTCGAGATGGTGCGCACGACGATCGAGGTCATGGAGGCCGCGATCGAGGAGGTCGCCGCGCCCGGCGACGAGTCGCTGCTGCGCGAGGCGCTGCTCGTGTACGCGCGGGAGATCGCCTTTGCGACGGCCCAGGTGTACGCGCAGGCGGCCGAGGCGCGCGGCGCCTGGGACGCCCGGCTGGAATCGCTCGTGGTGAACGCGGTGCTGTCCGGGGAGGCCGACGAGGGCGCCGTCTCCCGGGCCGCCGCGCTCGGCTGGAACTCCCCCGAGCATGTGTGCGTGATCCTCGGTACGGCCCCCGACGGCGACAGCGAACTGACCGTCGAGGCGATCCGGCGCGCCGCCCGCCACGCCAAACTCCAGGTCCTCACCGGGGTGCTCGGCAGCCGTCTGGTCGTCATCGCGGGCGGCAGCGACAACCCGCTGCACGTCGCGAAGGCGCTGATCGGCCCCTACGCGGCCGGCCCGGTCGTCGCCGGGCCCGTGGTGCCCGACCTGCTGGCGGCCACCCGGTCCGCCCAGGCCGCCGCCGCCGGGCTCAAGGCGTGCGGCGCCTGGCAGGACGCACCGCGGCCGGTTCTGGCGGATGACCTGCTGCCGGAGCGCGCCATTGCGGGCGACCCCGCCGCGCGTGACCAGTTGGTGGAGGAGATCTACAGACCGCTGGAGGAAGCGGGCTCGGCGCTGCTGGAGACACTGAGCGTGTACCTGGAGCAGGCGAGCAGCCTGGAGGGCGCGGCCCGGATGCTGTTCGTGCACCCCAACACCGTGCGCTACCGGCTTCGACGTGTGACAGACGTCACCGGATGGTCACCCTCCGATGTCCGCTCGGCGTTCACGCTGCGAATCGCCCTGATTCTGGGGCGCCTGGCCGACAGGGATACCCAGTCCTAAACTTTTGTCGGACATCAACAATTCCCCCTACGGTTCTTCGTCCCTGTCCCCACGGGCGTTCAGGACCGTTCACAAGAGAGAGTGTGAGGGTGCTCGTACTCGTCGCTCCCGGCCAAGGCGCTCAGACGCCCGGCTTCCTGACTCCCTGGCTCGACCTCCCCGGTGCCTCCGACCGCGTCGCGGCCTGGTCCGACGCCATCGGGCTCGACCTCGCCCACTACGGCACGAAGGCCGACGCGGACGAGATCCGCGACACCGCGGTGGCTCAGCCGCTGCTGGTCGCCGCGGGCCTGCTGTCCGCCGCCGCACTGGCCGCGTCACCCGATGTCGTCGCAGGTCACAGCGTTGGTGAGATCACCGCGGCGGCGCTCGCCGGTGTCCTCGACGAGGAGGCCGCGCTCCGTCTCGTACGCACCCGCGGGCTCGCCATGGCGGACGCCGCAGCAGTCACGGAGACCGGCATGGCGGCGCTGCTCGGCGGCGACCCCGACGTGACGGTCCCTCACCTGGAGATGCTCGGGCTGACCCCGGCGAACGTCAACGGGGGCGGCCAGATCGTCGCCGCCGGCACCGCCGCGCAGATCGCCGCGCTGACCAAGGACATGCCCGAGGGCGTACGCCGCGTGGTGCCCCTCAAGGTCGCCGGCGCCTTCCACACGCACCACATGGCTCCCGCGGTCGACCGGCTCCGCGAGGCCGCCGCGGCACTGACGGTCTCCGAGCCGACTGTGACATATGTCTCGAACGCCGACGGGAAGCCGGTCGCCACCGGCGCCGAGGTCGTCTCGCGGCTGGTCGGGCAGGTCGCCAACCCGGTCCGCTGGGACCTGTGCATGGAGACGTTCAAGGAGCTGGGAGTCACGACGCTCATCGAGGCCTGCCCGGGTGGAACCCTGACCGGTCTCGCCAAGCGGGCACTGCCCGGGGTGCGGACCCTCGCGCTCAAGACCCCCGACGACCTCGACGCGGCCCGCGCGCTCCTCGCTGAGCACGCAGACGCCTAAGGAGCCCGAGAGCATGTCGAAGATCAAGCCCAGTCAGGGCGCCCCGTACGCACGGATCATGGGTGTCGGCGGCTACCGCCCGACCCGTGTCGTGCCCAACGAGGTGATCCTCGAAACGATCGACTCGTCGGACGAGTGGATCCGCTCCCGCTCCGGCATCGCCACCCGCCACTGGGCCTCCGAGGAGGAGACCGTGGCCGCGATGTCCGTGGCAGCGTCCGGCAAGGCCATCGCGGATGCCGGCATCATGCCGGAGCAGATCGGCGCCGTCATCGTCTCCACCGTCTCGCACTTCAAGCAGACGCCGGCCATCGCGACCGAGATCGCCTACAAGATCGGTGCGGGCAAGCCCGCCGCGTTCGACATCTCCGCCGGCTGCGCCGGGTTCGGCTACGGTCTGACCCTCGCCAAGGGCATGATCGTCGAGGGTTCGGCGGAGTACGTCCTCGTCATCGGCGTGGAGCGGCTCAGCGACCTCACCGACCTGCACGACCGCGCGACGGCGTTCCTGTTCGGCGACGGTGCCGGCGCGGTCGTCGTCGGCCCCTCCAAGGTCCCCGCCATAGGCCCGACGGTCTGGGGCTCCGAGGGCGACAAGTCCGAGACGATCAAGCAGACCGTGGCGTGGGACGAGTTCCACGCCGAGCGCCCGGAGAAGTTCCCGGCCATCACGCAGGAGGGTCAGGCGGTCTTCCGCTGGGCCGTCTTCGAGATGGCGAAGGTCGCCCAGCAGGCGCTGGACGCGGCCGGGATCGCCCCGGAAGACCTGGACGTCTTCATCCCGCACCAGGCCAACATGCGGATCATCGACTCGATGGTGAAGACCCTGAAGCTGCCGGAGCATGTCACGGTCGCCCGTGACGTGGAGACCACCGGCAACACCTCCGCCGCCTCGATTCCGCTCGCTATGGAGCGGCTTCTGGCGACCGGTCAGGCGAAGAGCGGCGACACCGCGCTCGTCATCGGCTTCGGGGCGGGTCTCGTCTACGCCGCGACGGTCGTTACTCTCCCCTAGGCACACCGGACCTTCCGGTCCGGACGTCCGTACCCTGCAGAAACACATCGAAGGAGCGCCAACATGGCCGCCACCCAGGAAGAGATCGTCAACGGTCTCGCCGAGATCGTCAACGAGATCGCCGGTATCCCGGTCGAGGACGTCCAGCTGGACAAGTCCTTCACCGACGACCTGGACGTCGACTCGCTGTCCATGGTCGAGGTCGTCGTCGCCGCCGAAGAGCGCTTCGACGTCAAGATCCCGGACGAGGACGTCAAGAACCTCAAGACGGTCGGCGACGCTGCCGACTACATCCTGAAGCACCAGGCCTGATCCAGCCGGCTCGTGTGTCGCCACCCGGCGGTGGCGCCGCTGATTCACGACCCTCTACACGTGGAGAAGATTTTCCAGTGAACTCGACCAATCGCACCGTGGTCGTCACCGGTATCGGCGCAACCACTCCGCTGGGTGGCGACTCGGCGTCGACCTGGGAAGGTCTGATGGCCGGTCGTTCCGGCGTCAAGCCTCTCGAGGGCGAGCGTTTCGCCGAACTGCCCGTCCGGATCGCCGCCCTCGCGGCCGTCGACCCGGGCGACGTACTGCCCCGCCCGCTCGCCCGCAAGCTGGACCGCTCGGCGCAGTTCGCGCTGATCGCGGCCCGCGAGGCGTGGGCGGACGCCGGCTTCACCGGCAAGGCCGGTGAGGACGAGAAGATCCAGCCCGACCGGCTCGGCTCGGTCATCGCCTCCGGTATCGGTGGTGTGATCACGCTCCTCGACCAGTACGACGTGCTGAAGGAGAAGGGCGTACGCCGCGTCTCCCCGCACACCGTGCCCATGCTCATGCCGAACGGCCCGGCCGCCAACGTCGGCCTCGAGGTCAACGCACAGGCCGGTGTCCACACCCCGGTCTCCGCCTGTGCGTCGGGCGCCGAGGCCATCGGGTACGCCGTCGAGATGATCCGCTCCGGCCGCGCCGATGTCGTGCTCGCCGGTGGCACCGAGGCGGCCATCCACCCGCTGCCGATCGCGGCGTTCGCCAACATGATGGCGATGTCCAAGAACAACGACGAGCCCGAGAAGGCGTCTCGTCCGTACGACACGGGCCGTGACGGCTTCGTGCTCGGCGAGGGCGCGGGCGTCGTGGTCCTGGAGTCCGCGGAGCACGCTGCCGCGCGGGGCGCCAAGGTCTACTGCGAGGTGCTGGGGCAGGGGCTGTCCGCGGACGCCCACCACATCGCCCAGCCCGAGCCGACGGGGCGCGGGATCGCTGCCGCGATGCAGAACCTGCTGGACCAGACGGATCTCAAGCCGTCGGAGGTCGTGCACCTCAACGCGCACGCCACGTCGACGCCGCAGGGCGACGTCGCGGAGCTGAAGGCTCTGCGCAAGGTTCTGGGCGACGACCTCGACCATGTCGCGATCTCCGCGACGAAGTCGATGACCGGTCACCTGCTCGGTGGCGCGGGCGGCATCGAGACCGTTGCGACGGTCCTGGCGCTGCACCACCGGATGGCTCCGCCGACGATCAACGTGGAAAACCTCGACGAGGCGGTGGATGCGGACATCGTGCGCGATGAGCCCCGTCCGTTGCCCGAGGGGCCGATCGCCGCGATCAACAACTCGTTCGGGTTCGGGGGGCACAACGTGGTGCTGGCGTTCCGCAGCGTCTGATCCACGGCCCGCGCCCGGTACACCGAGGCCCGCCTCCCCCGAGTGGGGAGGCGGGCCTCGTCCGCTGTGCGGGACGTTTCGGCGGGGCTCTGTCTTCGGGCCCCGCTCCTCAATCGCCGGCGGGGCTGATTTGTGTCGCGCCGGATTCCGGCCTCGCCGGCGTGTGAGACGCGGGGCCCCGGTTTCGGGAAGGGGCGGCCAGGGGAACAGGCCCGCCGCAGACGCCCCTCACACCACCTGGTGGAGCCACCGCACCGGAGCCCCCTCCCCCGCATGCCGGAACGACTCCAACTCGTCGTCCCACGGCTTGCCGAGAAGTTTGGCGATCTCCGCCTCCAGCTCCGTCTCCCCCCGCACCGACCGCGCCAGCGCGGCCCGCAGCCGGTCCTCCGGCACCAGGATGTCGCCGTGCATGCCGGTGACCGCGTGGAAGATGCCCAGCTCCGGCGTGGAGCTGTACCGCTCACCCTCCGCCGTCGCACACGGCTCCGCCGTCACCTCGAAGCGCAGCAGATCCCACCCCCGCAGTGCGGAGGCAAGCTTCGACGCGGTACCCGCGGCACCCTTCCAGGAGAACTCGGACCGCCAGGTACCGGGCGAGGCCGGCTGTCTGATCCAGTCGAGCTGAACCCGCACACCGAGGACACCCGCCACCGCCCATTCGATATGTGGGCAGAGCGCGCGCGGTGCGGAGTGAACGTACAGAACTCCACGTGTCGTCACCGGGACCTCCAGTGTGGGACGAGGTTCGCCTTCCCCAGCGGCCTCGCGCCCGTACCGCCTTTACTCGGCCGGTCCCCGAGGCTGTCGTCAGTAAACAGCATCGGGGGTTAATCTCCGGAAAAGGGACGGTATGTGACGTGATGTGATGATACGAAGCCACCCAAGTGGAGTCGGGTGGCGGAACGCGGCACTGGTTCGACGGAGAAAAGCTACCGTGCGCTGGCGCCCGAGGTGTGACGTACCGTCGGTCCTGGGCCCATCAATCGCAGAGCTTTCACCCGGCAGGGCGCGCGGGTGTGTCGCCTGGGACCACGGGGGTTGCCGGGGGCATAAACGGGAGGGCATGAGGGATGCAGAATCGTTCCGCGAGCCATCGCTCGCGCACCAGTGCCGCCGTTCTGACGGCGCTTCCGGTGATCGCCGTGGCCGCGCTGGCCGGCTGTGACACCGGGCCGGACACGACGACCAAGGGGTCCGCCGCCGGGCGGCACCACCCGTCTGCCGCACCGTCCCCCGTCTGGAACCCGAGTCCAGGGTCGGTCGCCGCGGTCGGGGATTCCATCACGCGTGGTTTCGACGCCTGTTCCGTGCTGGCCGACTGCCCCGAGGTCTCCTGGGCGACCGGCACGGACAGCCAGGTCCGGAGCCTCGCCGTGCGGCTGCTCGGCTCCTCGGGCGCGGCCTCGCGCAGCTGGAACCACGCCGAGACCGGGGCCCGGATCGCCCAATTGCCGGAGCAGATGGCTCTCGCGGCGGAGCGGAAGCCGGACCTGGTGACCGTGATGATCGGCGCCAACGACGCCTGCCGGGACTCGGCGGGACTGATGACGCCGGTGGCGGACTTCCGGGCCTCGTTCGAGGCGTCGATGCGTCAGCTCCGCAGCAAGGCGCCGAAGGCGCAGGTGTACGTGTCGAGCGTGCCGGATCTCAAACGCCTCTGGTCGACGGGGCGCGACAACCCCTTGGGCAAGCAGATCTGGAAGCTGGGCATCTGCAAGTCGATGCTGGGCCATGCGGATGACATGAGCGCCGGGGCCGAGGCGCGCCGCGCCTCGGTGCAGGAGCGGGTCGTGGCGTACAACGAGGTGCTGCGGAACGTGTGCGCGAAGGATCTGCGCTGCCGGTACGACGGCGGTGCCGTCTTCGACTACCGGTTCACCGGCCGGCAGCTCAGTCCGTGGGACTGGTTCCATCCGGGGCTGAGCGGCCAGGCCCGGCTCGCCGAGATCGCGTACCGCAATATCACGGCTCGGAAGCCCCCGGCGTAGCCCCCCGCGACGTCGCCCCCCATGTGCCGGTCGGTCTAAGGTCCGTGATCATGGACACCGGTGTGAGCAGCACGGCGATGCGTACGGAACTCTTCGGCACCCTCGCGGACGGCACCGCCGTCCACCGCTGGACGCTGGAACGGGCCGGTACGCGGGTACACGTCCTGACCTACGGCGGCATCGTGCAGTCGGTGGAGGTGCCCGGACGGGACGGCGTGCGGGCCGGGGTGGCACTCGGGCTGCCGGACCTCGCGGCGTACGAGACGTTCTCGGGCCCCTACTTCGGGGTGCTGGTCGGACGGTACGCGAACCGGATCGCGGGCGCTTCCTTCGTGCTCGACGGGCAGACCCACCACGTGACCCGGAACGAGGGGCGCAACCATGTGCACGGCGGGGCCTGCGGCTTCGACAAGCGCGTGTGGGAGGCGCGGGAGGTCCCGGGCGGCGTGGAGCTGTCGCTGGTCGCGGAGGACGGCGAGGAGGGCTTCCCGGGGCGGCTGGCGGTCTCGGCCGCGTACACCCTGGACGAGGACGGGGCGCTGCGCATCGCGTACCGGGCGACGACGGACGCACCGACCGTGGTGAACCTGACCAGTCACACGTACTGGAATCTGGCCGGCACCGACAGTGGCAGTGCGACCGGGCACACCCTGCGGATCGCGGCCGGGCGGATCACCCCGGTGGACGGCGAGTCGATTCCCACGGGCGAGCTGCTGCCGGTGGACGGCACCCGGTTCGACTTCCGTGAGGCGCGGACGGTCGGTACGGGGTACGACCACAACTTCGTGCTGGACGAGGCGGTGGACGGTCCGGTGGCCGAGCTGTGCGACCCCGGCTCGGGGCGCGTCCTGACCGTCGCCACGACCGAGCCCGGGATGCAGTTGTACACCGCCGACCACTTCGACGGGCGACCGTACCGGCCCTGCGCCGGGATCGCGCTGGAGACGCAGCACTTCCCGGACTCGCCGAACCGGCCGGAGTTCCCGAGCACGGTGCTGCGGCCGGGCGAGGAGTACGTGTCGACGACCGTGTACGGGTTCTCGGTGCGGTGACCGGACGAGGAGAGCCCCGGAGCGGGGTCAGGTGCCGCTCCACGGCTCTCCGGACCGAGGGGCTGCCGCTCCTCCTTGACCTCCGTGGCCGCAGTCGGGCGCACGCCGCCGAGCTAGCGCGACGACTCCACTCACGAGTGAGATGACCTGCGACAACACCGATACGACAAGATCGATAAGCGGCACCTGCGAGTGATTCCGCGCGGTCTGCGCGTGTCCGGGCAACGCGCTCCCTTCCTCGCCACCAGGGTGTCCGCATGACTACCGAGCCAGCCGAAGCGACCTCTGCCCTGCCCTCGCGGCGCACCATGATCGCGGGCGCCGCCGCCGGCGCCGCCACCCTCGTCACGACCGCCGTGACCTCGGCGAACGCGGCCACGCCCGACTCCCTCGCGGTGCCTGCGGCCCCCGAGGTGGCCCCCGGCTCCGACTGGAACGCCTGCCTGGCCATCGCCCGGGCCATCCTCGTACGCGACGAGCAGGACGAGCCGCTGGTGCCGCACTACGGCGACATCCTGCTCTCCACGGGCCTGCCGCGCAGCCGCAAGCCCCCCAAGAAGGTGCTGATCATCGGTGCGGGTCCGGCCGGCCTGACCGCCGCCCATCTGCTCAGCAGCGCCGGGCACACCGTCACCGTGATCGAGGCCAACGGCAACCGGGTCGGCGGCCGGATCAAGACCTTCCGCAAGGGCGGCCACGAGAACGCGAAGGCTCCGTTCGCCGACTCGAGGCAGTACGCCGAGGCCGGGGCGATGCGGATTCCCGACAGCCACCCGCTCGTCACCGGGCTCATGGACAGCTTCGGTCTGAAGCGCCGCCGCTTCTACCTCGTCGATGTCGACGGCGCGGGAGAGCCCGTCAACCACACCTGGATCCACGTCAACGGCATCCGGGTCCGCAAGGCGGACTACGCGAAGAAGCCGCAGGTGCTCAACCGCTCCTTCGGGGTCCCCGCGGAGTTCGAGAACAAGACCGCCGCGACCATCGTGCGGGAGGCCTTCGCGCCCGTACGCAAGGAGTTCGAGGGCAAGGAGGGCCGGGAGCTCGTCGAGGGCTGGGCGCGCGTCATCCAGCGGTACGGACACTGGTCGATGTTCCGCTTCCTGACCGAGGCGGCCAAGCTCGACGAGCGCACCATCGACCTCATCGGCACGGTCGAGAACCTCACCTCGCGGCTCCATCTCGCCTTTGTGCACAGCTTCATCGGAGCCTCCCTGATCAGCCCGGACACCGCGTTCTACGAGCTGCCCGGCGGCACGGCGACCCTGGCCGACGCCATGTACGCACGGGTCAAGGGCCTGGTGCGGCTGGACCGCCGGGCCGCCAGGATCAGCTACGAAGCCGACAGCGTCCGGGTCGAGACGGTGTCCGAGGGCCGTAACGGAAAGGTCGTGCGGGAGACGTTCACCGGCGACCGGGCGATCGTCACCGTGCCGTTCTCCGGGCTGCGCCACATCCCGGTCACGCCCGCGCTCTCGTACGGCAAGCGGCGCGCGATCACCGAGGTCCACTACGACGCGGCCACCAAGGTGCTGCTCGAATTCAGCCTCCGCTGGTGGGAGTTCGAGGAGAAGGACTGGAAGGCCGAGCTGGACAGGATCCGGCCCGGTCTGTACGACGCCTACCGGCTCGGCAAGGCGCCGGCCGACGGTTCACTGCTCGGCGCGCACCCCTCCGTACCGCCCGGACATCTTCCGCCCAACCAGCGCGTGCACTATGCGGCGTACCGCGCGACCGCCCGCGACCAGCCCGAGGCGGCGCATGTCATCGGCGGCGGATCCGTCACCGACAACGCCAACCGCTTCATGTTCCAGCCCTCCCACCCGGTCGACGGAAGCAAGGGAGGTGTCCTCCTCGCCTCGTACAGCTGGGCCGACGACGCCCTGAAGTGGGACTCCCTGGACGACGACGAGCGCTACCCGCACGCCCTGGGCGGCGTGCAGGACGTGTACGGGCAGCGCATCGAGGTCTTCTACACGGGGGTCGGCGCCACCCAGTCGTGGATGCGCGACCCGTACGCGTACGGCGAAGCATCGGTGCTGCTGCCCGGCCAGCACACCGAACTGTTCGCCGATGTGCGCTCGGTCGAGGGGCCGCTGCACTTCGCGGGCTGTCACACCTCGGTCAAGCCCGCCTGGATCGAAGGGGCGTTGGAGTCGGCGGTCCGCACGGCACTGGAAGTGCACACGAGCTGACGTCCGTCACGGACTCAGCGGGCGAGTCCCAGCGTGACACCCAGTCCGACGAGCACCGATCCGATGCCCCGGTTGAGGACCTTCTGCCACCGCAGCATCGCGGTGCGCAGGTGGGCGTGCGAGAAGAACAGCGCGACCAGTCCGAACCAGCCGAGATGGGCGAGGGACATGAAGAGCCCGTAGCCGGCCTGCCGCCACAGGCCGGTGTCGGGTCCGACGACCTGGGTGAACGTCGACACGACGAAGAGGGTGGTCTTGGGGTTCAGCGCATTGGTGAGGAAGCCGGTGCGCAGGGCCCCGAGACGGCTCAGTCCCGGCTTCGACTCCAGGTCGACGGCGAGGTCGTTGCGGGCGAAGAAGGTCCGTACCCCGATGTAGACGAGATACGCCGCACCCGCCAGCTTGATCGCGGTGAACAGGACGGTCGAGGACGCGATCAGCAGCCCGACGCCGAGCATGGTGTACGTGACATGGACCAGGACACCTGCGGCGACACCGGCGGCGGCGAGGAGCCCGGTCGTCCGGCCGTACAGATAGCTGTTGCGCACGACCATCGCGAAGTCGGCGCCCGGGCTGATGACGGCGAGGACGGTGATGACGGCGACGGCGATGATCTCGGTCATCGGCTCAGGTCTCCTCAGTCCGTGTTGAGGCTGTACGGAGAAGGGGACGCGCCCTCGTCCCCTTCCTCGTTGTCGGCGGGCGGCGCCACCAGGTGCCGGGCGAGCAAGGTGGCCCCGGCGACGGCGCCCGGCATCAGGAACACGGCGACGAACGGGACCAGGAAGGCGAGCCCCAGCGGTACGCCGAAGCCGAGGACCAGCATGCGGCGGCCGCGCAGCAGGACGAGCCGGTCGGCCAGGACCATGCCGCGGCGCTGGAGCGCGACGGCGGTGAGTTCCTCGGCAAGGAAGTAGCCAGTGACGCAGAAGCCGATGACGGGGACCACGGTCTGGCCGACGACCGGGACGAACCCGAGAGCGAAGAGCAGGACGGCGTAGAGCGTGGCGCGTACCAGGATGCGGATGCTGTCACGGGCGGAGATCCACAGCTCGCGCCAGAGCGGCAGCCCCGACTCGGGGACCTCGCCGCCCTCCGTGCGGTCGACCTCCTCGGAGAGCGACTCGTAGAACGGCTGGCCGACCAGCAGGGTCACGGCGGTAAAGGTGATCACGGCGAGGAAGAGGCCGAGAGCGAAGACCAGCACGGTGAGCGTAGTGCGGAGCAGACCGATCCAGGGGCTGGACCAGTCGTCGGCGAACGGAGTCGCCCAGACGACGAGGTCGTCGGCGCCGTAGCCGAGACCGATGAGCGCTCCCGCGTACACGACGAGTGTGATGAGCCCGGGGATCAGGCCGAAGCCGAACCATCGCCCGTGCCGGGCCACCCAGCTCTGCCCCTTGACCAAATAGCTGAAACCCGCCCCTAGATCACGCATGGCGTCAGCGTACTGGCGACGGCGGACACCGGTGACCGGGGAGTCGGGGCCAGGCCGCCGGACGCGTTGCGTCCGTAGCGCCAGTACTTCCCGGTCCGCCGGTTGATCCCGACGATCCGGCACGCTTCCGGGTTGGGGCAAAGGTTGCCGGGAGGGGCACTGGAAAACCGAGGGCCGCACCCTGGCGGGGATGCGGCCCTCGGTCACGTACGAGCCGTACGGGCGATCAGGCGACCGACAGCTCGACCTTGATGTTGCCGCGCGTGGCGTTCGAGTACGGGCACACCTGGTGGGCCTTCTCGATGAGCGACTGTGCGGTCGCGGTGTCGACGTTCGGGATGGTCGCGGAGATCGCGACCTCCAGGCCGAAGCCGCCCTCGGCGGTCTTGCCGATGGAGACGGCGGCGGTCACGGTGGAGCCGGAGATGTCGGCCTTCTCCTGACGGGCCACGACGCCGAGAGCACCCTGGAAGCAGGCGCTGTAGCCGGCCGCGAAGAGCTGCTCCGGGTTGGTGCCCGCGCCGCTGCCGCCCAGCTCCTTCGGCGGGTTGACGACGACGTCGAGCCGGCCGTCGTTGGAGGAGACGCGGCCGTCACGGCCGTTCTCCGCGGTGGCGACAGCGGTGTACGCGACGGTTATGTCCTGAATGGTCATGCTGAGGGTTCCTCTGCTGTAGCGCCGCGACTCGCGCCCACGATCGCGACGGCCTGTGATGAGACTAACGGGTGCCTGTGAGCGGCTGTCAGGCGAGGGAGACGATCATCTTTCCGGTGTTCTCGCCACGCATCAGACCGAGGAAGGCGTCGAAGCCATTCTCGATGCCCTCGACAAAAGTCTCGCTGTACTTCAGCTCGCCCGAGGCCAGCCAGCCGGCGACCTCCTGGACGAACTGCGGCTGGAGCGCGGCGTGATCGCTGACGAGCATGCCCTGCAGACGCAGCCGCTTGCCGATGACCAGGGCGAGATTGCGCGGGCCGGGGACCGGCTCGGTGTCGTTGTACTGGGCGATCATTCCGCAGATGGTGGCGCGGCCGTGCACCTTGAGCGAGGAGAGCGCCGCTTCGAGGTGCTCGCCGCCGACGTTGTCGAAGTAGACGTCGATGCCGTCGGGGGCGGCCTCGCGCAGCTGCTCGGCCACCGGGCCGTTCTTGTAGTTGAACGCCGCGTCGAAGCCGTACTCCTCGACGAGGAGCTTGACTTTCTCGTCGGATCCGGCCGAGCCGATGACCCGCGAGGCGCCCTTGAGCTTGGCCATCTGGCCGACCTGGCTGCCGACCGCACCGGCGGCGCCGGAGACGAAGACGGCGTCGCCCGCCTTGAAGGAGGCGACCTCGAAGAGGCCGGCGTAGGCGGTGAGGCCGGTCATGCCGAGCACGCCGAGGTAGGCGGAGAGCGGGGCCAGGTCCGGGTCGACCTTCACTGCGTGCTCGGCGGGGACGTCGGCGTACTCGCGCCAGCCCAGACCGTGCAGGACGTGGTCGCCGACCGCGATCCCCTCGGCGTTGGAGGCGATGACCTCGCCGACCGCGCCACCGTCCATGGGGTGGTCGAGCTTGAAGGGCGGGGTGTACGACTTCACATCGTTCATCCTTCCCCTCATGTACGGGTCGACCGAGAAGTACATATTGCGGACGAGGATGCGCCCCTCGCCGGGAGCGGTGACCGCGGCCTCACGCAGCGCGAAATCCTCGGCCTTCGGCCAGCCGTGGGGGCGGGCGACAAGGTGCCATTCACGGCTGGACGTGGGAAGTGCTGCAGACATGGGCTCAGGTTCTCCTCAATGCCTTACGGGTAGGGGAAGCGTTCCTGCAACGGAGGAAAGCTTCATGACGTGAAACAACCATGCTCCTAAATATTTCATGTTGTCAAGTAACCGGGTACCCTGAGCGTCATGGCCACCACGCGAACAGACCCTCTGACCCTCGAAGTCGTCGAGCTCATCGGCACTGTCGTGGCGCGCTACTACGAGGAGTACGACCAGGCAGCGGCCGCGCACTCGCTGACCGGCGCGCAGGCCAGGGTTCTCGGACTGCTCTCCCTGGAGCCGATGCCGATGCGCAGGATCGCTCAGAAGCTGAAGTGCGAGCCGTCGAACGTGACGGGGATCGTCGATCGGCTGGAGACCCGCGGCCTGGTCGAGCGCCGGCCCGACCCGGCCGACCGGCGGATAAAACTGGCCGCCCCGACGGAGAAGGGCATCGACACCGCGCGACAGCTGCGCGAGTCGCTCAGCTTCGCCCGGGAGCCCCTGGCGAAGCTGTCGGACACGGACCGCGCGGTGCTGCGGGATCTGCTGCGACGGATGCTGGGCGTGGACGCGGAGTCCTAGGAACAGAAGAACAGGAACCAGCACGTCTCCGTCCCGGTCGGGCTGGGCGCGGGCGCGGGTGCGGGCGGCGTCGGATTCCGGGGCGGTGACGTGCTGCCGGTGGGCTGCCCCGACTCCGCCGGGTCGCGGGGCGTCCCGGAGGGACTCGGTCCGGACGGCGGCTCCGTGGAGGGGCCGGCGCCGCCGGAGGGCGTGGTGGTGGCCGCGGGCGGGGCGGAGCCCTCACCCCCTGGGGCCCCGGTGTCGGTCGAGGCGGCCGGACGGCCGGTGCCGGAAGTGTGCCCATCGGGGGCCGGGGCCACGGGGGGACCGTCCACCGGTGCGGGGCTGTCGATGTCGTGGCTCGACGAGGGGTCCGGTGCCGGTTCGGTCGTGACGTCGGTGGCCTCACGTACGTAGTCGGAGGCGTGGTCGTCGCCGTTCGGGTCGATGGCCGAACGGGCGAGGCTCAGGGCGCCGGCGGCGAGCACGACTCCGAGGACGGCGAGCAGAGCCGTACGGCCGCGGCGGCGGTGCGACCGACGGCCACGGCCTTCCTTGACGCCTCGCCCTTCCCGGCCACGTCGCTTGCCCCGGCCACCCCGCTCTGGCCGGCCGCCCGGTCCGTCGCTGCCGCCGCTCTCCGCCCGGCCACCGCGCCGCGCAGGTTCGGCGGCGCCGCGGGAGCGGCGGCGTCCGGCCGGCATGGGCGGCGCGGTCTTCGCGCGCTCCGCGTCCGGTTCGTGGCCGGAGAGGGCGGGCATGGCGTAGTGGCTCAGCGCCTCGACGGGGGTACCGCACCCGGCACAGGCGAGGGCTCCGTTGAGATGCCGCTGACACGGGTGGCAGTAATCCATGGCGCCCGCAGATTAAGTGCCGACAGGACACCAGAGAAAGCCGCTCAGGTGAGGATCCTGTGTGGAAGCGTTGATTCCATGACCACCGCCCCCTTCGGTCCGCTCGAATTCCAGCTCGTCCTGCTCCGCCGGATGGCCGACCACCAGCCGGTCCTCGTCGAGGACGCCCGGCACGAACTGAACGCCTCGCTCTCCGAGATGCGGGAGGCGAACCGCCGCTGGCAGGCGATGGTGCGCGCGCCCCGCGGCCGCGGTTCGCTGCGCCGCTACCGATCGGTGCTGGGCGAACCCGAGTCCTCCGTACGCCGCCGGATCGGCGACCTGGAGTGCGATGCCCTGCGCTGGCCGGTGCCGCTCTGGCCGGATCTGCGGTTCGAGGTGATGGTCGCGCCCGGCGCGGCCGTATGGAACGAATGGCTGGTCAGAGCCCCAGGGGCGGCCGGCCCTGAACTGCGCACCGTCGAGGATCTGCGCCCCTGGTCGTGCACCGTCGACGAGGTGGCGCGTGCCTTCGCCCCGGCCCGCCCGATGGAGGGCAGCGCGCCGACCCGCTGGGCGCTCGCGATCACCGACCCCTTGACGGGTGCGCTGTACGTAGCCGAATTCACCTGGGGGCTGTTCCAGCGACTGCTGCCCGGCTGACTCCGGCGCGCCGCCCGCATCTGTCGACCCATCAGCTTCATACTCCCTCCGGCTCATCCCAACGCGCGCGATTCGTCCGGGCGGCGCACGATGCAGAGAGGGCCGGCTGCCGTCGGCACCCCCATCAGCGCTCTCGGGAGAACCTGCCGTGACCGTCAGTCTTGAGCAGTTGCGCCGTTGCCATGTCGCCGTCGACCTCGGGGCCGCCCGCACCCGCGTGTACGTCAAGGGGCTCGGGCTCGTCGTCGACGAGCCGAGCGTCGCCGCAGTGAACACCCGTACCGGCTCGCTCATCGCCGTCGGTGCGCTCGCCGAGCAGATGACGGGCCGCACCCCCGACTACATCCGGGTGGCGCGCCCGGTCTCCGGCGGAACCGTCATCGACATCGAGATGGCCCAGCGCATGCTCCGCTATCTGCTCGACGAGAAGCTCCGCCGCCAGCTGCGCCGCAAGCCGCGGCTGCGGGCGGCCGCCTGCACCCCGCACGACAGCGATCCGCTCGCCCAGCGGGCCGCCGTCGAAACCCTGGTCGGGCTCGGCGCCCGGCGGGTCGAGCTGGTCGACACGCTGATCGCGGCGGCCGTCGGCTGTGGGCTCCCGGTCGAGCAGCCGGTCGGAAGCATGATCATGGTGTGCGGGGCGGCGACCACGCAGATCGCGGTGCTCTCGCTCGGTTCGATCGTCACGGCCGCCCGGATCCCGATCGGCGGCGACGCCATCGACCACGCGGTGATCCAGCATCTGCGCCAGCACCACGAGTTGATGCTGCCGAGTCAGGCGGTACGCCCGTTGCAGCTGGCGCTCAGCAGCAACGGTCTGACCCCATACGGTCCCGCGACGACCGAGATCCACGGCCGTGACGTGGCGACCGGTCTGGCCCGCTCGGTGCACGTCGACACCGCCGCCGTGCGGCAGGCCATCGAGACCCCGCTGACCGCGGTCCACGACGGCGTCGGCAAGGTGCTGCGCGACTGCCCGCCCGATCTGGTGGCCGATCTCGCGGACCGAGGGATCATGATGGTCGGCGGCAGCGCGCTGCTGCCGGGTCTCGACCAGATGCTGCGTGATGCGACGGGCATGCCGGTACAGATCGCCGAGCGCCCCGACGTCTGCTCCGTCCTGGGGCTCGGCGCCATGCTGGACGGCAAGATCCAGCCGTTGGTCCTCAACCCGCTGGCCGCCTGACGACCGCGGGGGCGCCGCATGACGCACGAGGACCAGGGCGCGGCGGACGGACCGGCGGCGGACCGCTCCAGCGGCGAGCCTCCCGAGCTGCCGATGCTGCTGGAGGCGGTGCTCGGCGTCAGCACCGATCTCGAACTGCGGGCCACGCTCACCCAGATCGTGGACACCGCCACCGCGCTCACCGGGGCGCGGTACGGAGCGCTCGGCGTCCTCGATCCCGAGGCAGGCACCATCACCGAGCTGTTCACCTCGGGTCTGACCGACGCCGAGCGGGAGCGCATCGGCAGCTTCCCGGACGGGCACTCGGGGTTGCTCGGCGTGCTCATCGACCATCCGCAGCCGTTGCGCTGCGACGACCTGACCGCCGATGCGCGCTCCTGCGGTGTGCCGCCCGGCCATCCGCCTATGCGTTCCTTCCTCGGGGCTCCGATCCGGGTGCACCACGAGGTGTTCGGCAATCTCTACCTCACGGAGAAGATCACGGGGCATTTCACCGATACGGACATGGCACTGATCCAGGTTCTCGCCTCACAGGCCGGGATCGCGATCGGCAACGCCCGGCTGTACGAGACGGCCCGGCAGCGGGAGCGCTGGATCGAGGGAGCGGCAGCCGTCACCACGGCCCTGCTGAGCGGCACGAACGCGGCCGAGGCGCTCATGACCGTCGCCGAGCGGGCCAGGATCCTCGCCGACGCCTCGGCCGGGGTGATACTCCAGCCGACCGCGGACGGCGGCATGGAGATCGTCACCGCGTCCACGCTCGACGACCCGGCCGGCATTGTCGGCACCACCATCGAGCCCGGCTCTCCCGTACTGGTGCAGCTGCTGGGCGGGGAGCCGGTCTTCATCGACGACTCGGCGACCGATCCGCGGATGACGACGCATGTACGGACCCGGTTCGGTCCCAGCATGATGCTGCCGCTGCAGAGCGGCGGTCGGCTCATCGGCACCCTCGCTCTGCCCCGGCGGCGCGGCGGCGCGCCGTACACAGCGGTGGACCGGCTGCTGGCCTCCCAGTTCGCCTCGCAGGCGGCGCTCGCCCTGGTGCTGGCGGACGCCCAGCAGAACAGGGAACAGCTCGCGGTGTACGAGGACCGTGACCGGATCGCCCGCGATCTGCACGATCTCGTCGTCCAGCGGCTCTTCGCGACGGAAATGATGCTCGAATCAACCCGCCGCCGGGCCGTCGCGCCGGAGACGGACGAGCTGCTCAGCCGGGCCGTCGACGAGCTGGACTCCACCATTCAGGAAGTGCGGACCGCGATCTTCGCCCTCCAGCAGCCGCCCACCGAGGCGCCCTCCACGTTCCGCGGCCGGGTGCTGCGGGAGACCGGGGGCGCGGCCGCCGTCCTCGGATTCCAGCCGTCGGTGCAATTCTCCGGGGCGGTGGACGCCCTGGTGCGGCAGCCGGTGGACCAGCAGCTCCTCGCGGCGTTGCGGGGCGCCCTGGCGGCGGCGCACCGGCGGGCCGGGGTGTCGGCCATAGAGGTGGAGGTGGATGCGACGGCGCGGCTTCCGGACGGACGGTCCGCGGTCCGGCTGTTGGTTGCCGACGACGGGCGCACCGAGGACGGCTCGCGCTCGGCGACCGTCACCTGGCAGGCGCCGCTCTGAGCGCGACCCGGGTGCTGGAGTGGGCGACGCCCGCCTCACGCTTGAGCCTGCGCAGAAGTCCGTCCAGGGCGGCGGTATCGGCGACCGTGGCGCGTACGAGATAGTCGTGCCCGCCCGTCACATGCACCACTTCGGTGATGCCGGGCAGCGCGAGCACCGCGCGTTCGAACACCTCGTTGCTCGTGTCGATACGCAGCGTCACATCGATGAAGACCACCAGGCCCGTCCGGGTGTCGGCGGCTGGGTCGATGATCACGGTGAAGCCGCGGATGACGCCGTCCCGGCGCAGCCGGCGCACCCGGTCGGCCGCGGCGTTGGCGCTGAGGCCGACCCGGACCCCGAGATCGCGATACGAGATCCGCGCGTCCTCCTGGAGGACGCTGAGGATTTCCCTGTCCAGACGGTCCATACCGCGATTGTCGCAGCTTGTGCCGGATTGCGACTACGGAGACCTGAGGCCGGGTTCCCGTGCCCCACAAGGAGTACGTCCTCGGACGCCCTAAGGTCGCAAGGGTGACTCCTCTTCTGCCTGCGCTCCAAGACGGTTCCAGCCGGGCCGCCTCCCGGGAAGCCGTCCGGTTCGGCGGACGCACCCTGACGTACGCACAGTTGGCCGCGGCCTCGGACGCCCTCGCCTCGCGGCTCGCGGGCGCCGGGCGGGTCGCCGTCTGGGCCACACCGACCCCGGAGACCGTGGTCGCGGTGGTGGCGGCGCTGCGGGCCGGGGTGCCCGCCGTGCCCCTCAACCCGAGGACGGGCGAGCGGGAACTGGCCCACATCGTCGCCGACAGCGCCCCGTCGGCGGTGCTGGCCGGAGCGGGCGACGTGCTCCCGCCCGTGCTGGGCGCACTGGACCGTACGGATGTCGGCACGTCGGCAACGGTGGCGAGCGGCGCCGGCTTCCCCGAGCCCTCCCCCGAGTCCCCCGCCCTGATCGTCTACACCTCCGGCACCACGGGCCCGCCCAAGGGCGCGATCCTGCCGCGCCGGGCGATCGCCGCCTCCCTGGACGCGCTTGAGGACGCCTGGCAGTGGACCGGCGACGACGTCCTCGTCCACGCCCTGCCGCTGTTCCATGTGCACGGTCTGATCCTCGGCGTGCTGGGTCCGCTGCGCCGAGGCGGTTCGGTGCGTCATCTGGGGCGGTTCTCCGCCGAGGGTGTGGCCCGGGAGCTGGGGTCCGGTGGCACGATGCTGTTCGGCGTACCGACGATGTACCACCGGCTGGCCGAGACCCTCGGCGACAGTCCGGCGACGGACGCTGCCGGGCTGGCGAAGGCGCTGGCAGGAGCGAGGCTGCTGGTCTCGGGGTCGGCTGCGCTGCCCGTCCATGACCACGAGCGGATCGCGGCGGCGACCGGGCGTCACGTCGTCGAGCGGTACGGCATGACGGAGACCCTGATGAACACCGGTGTCCGCGCGGACGGCGAACCGCGGCCCGGGACGGTCGGCACACCCCTGCTCGGCGTCGAACTCCGGCTGGTCGAGGAGGACGGCATCCCGCTCGCCGACCCGACGGCCGAGGGCGCTGTGGGCGAGATCCAGGTACGCGGCCCGAACGTCTTCACCGGCTATCTGAACCGCCCGGACGCGACGGCGGCCGCGTTCACCGAGGACGGCTGGTTCCGTACGGGCGACATGGCGGCCCTCGACGCGGACGGCTGTGTACGGATCGTCGGCCGCAAGGCGACCGACCTGATCAAAAGCGGGGGCTACAAGATCGGCGCGGGCGAGATCGAGAACGCGCTGCTGGACCACCCGGGCGTCCGCGAGGCCGCCGTCACCGGGGAGCCGGACCCGGATCTGGGCGAGCGGATCGTCGCCTGGGTGGTGCCGTCCGATCCGGGCGCCCCGCCCACGGAGGCCGAGCTGGCGGACCACGTGGCGGCTCAGCTCGCCCCGCACAAGAGGCCGCGCACGGTCCGTTATCTGGAGGCGCTGCCCCGCAACGACATGGGCAAGATCATGAAGCGGTCCCTCGGTACGTAGGCGGCCGAGGGCGCGGCAGGCGATCGCGGCATCCGACGGCGAGTCCACCGCGCGGGGCGACGAATGGCTGGTTAGCGTGAAAAACCGGACCAATCATCGAGTCAGGAGCGCAGAGAGATGGCCGCACAACCTGAGGGCACGCCGTGCTGGGCGGACGCCATGTTCACCGACATCGAGGGGGCGAAGAGCTTCTACGGTGACGTGCTGGGCTGGACCTTCAGCGAGGCGTCGTCGGAGTTCGGCAACTACACGCAGGCGTACGCGAACGGCAAGGCGGTGGCCGCCGTCGTACCGCCCATGCCCGGCCAGGAGGGCCAGTCGGCATGGTGTCTGTACTTCGCGTCGCCCGACGCCGCCGCCACCGCCACGAAGATCCGGGACAACGGCGGCGAGGTGCTGATGGGCCCGATGCAGGTCGGCGACTTCGGCTCGATGCTGCTGGCCCGCGATCCGAGCGGTGTGACGTTCGGCGTGTGGCAGGCGGGGAAGCACGAGGGATTCGAGGCCAAGGGCACGCCCGGTGCGTACTGCTGGTCGGAGGTGTTCACCCGGGAGCCCGCGACGGCGGACTCCTTCTTCCCCGCTGTCTTCCCGTACAACGTGAAGCAGATGAAGGACGAGGCGATCGACTTCTCCATCTACGACCTGGGCGCCGACCCGATCATCGGGCGGATGAAGATGACGGACGACTTCCCGCCCGAGGTCCCGCCGTACATCAACGTGTACTTCACCGTCGAGGACTGCGACGCGGCGGTGGCGAAGGCGACGGAGCGCGGGGCGATCCTCCGATTCGGTCCGATGACCAGCCCCTTCGGCCGGTTCGCCGCGCTGAGCGACCCGCAGGGTGCGGCGTTCTCGGTGATTGACGTCAAGACGACCGGTGGCGACATGCCGGAGTTCTCCAACGCGACCACCTGAGCGGCGGCACAGTCCGGCCGTCCGGCCCACCGGCAGCCGGTCGCTGTCTGTCGGCGACCGGCTGCTGTCTTTGCCCCTCCCCTCGGCTCCGTACACAACTGCACAGAAGCGAGAGCGCTGCTCCGGACCGCGAGCTTCGCACTTGAAGAGCACGGCGTCCGACCGGTCACGGCTGCGGATCACGCGCGTCGTACCGGGTGAACCCACGCCACCTCAGCGCGAGCAGCGACACCGCGACCACGCATGCGATCCCGCCCCCGGTGACCGCCACCGCCGGGGACGTCAGGTCGGCGACCGAGCCCGCCAGAAAGTCGCCGAGCCGCGGCCCACCGGCCACCACCACGATGAACACGCCCTGCAACCGCCC
Source organism: Streptomyces sp. NPDC051020 (assembly GCF_040683105.1). Classification (NCBI taxonomy): domain Bacteria; kingdom Bacillati; phylum Actinomycetota; class Actinomycetes; order Kitasatosporales; family Streptomycetaceae; genus Streptomyces; species Streptomyces sp. NPDC051020. The sequence goes on from NZ_JBFBCG010000019.1 coordinate 51,943, forward strand.
CCGCATCTCGTCCGGCACCGCCGCCTGGAGCATGGTGTTGCGGAAGACCATCGAGATGGTGTCCGAGCACCCGGCGAGCGCCAGCAGGATCAGCCCGAGCCAGAGCTGACGGGTCAGCCCGAAAACGGCGATGGCGCTCCCCCAGCACATCACGGCGACGATCACCGCGAGCCCGTGCCGCCTGATCCGGCCCAGCCAGCCGGAGAACACCCCGCCCAGCAGCGCCCCCAGCGCCGGAGCAGCGACCAGCACCCCGGTGGTCTTCGCGTCACCGCCGAACCAGACCACGGCGACGACCGGGAAGAGGGCCCGCGGATGGGCGAGGACCATGGCGCACAGGTCGCTGAAGAAGGTCATCCGCAGATTGGGCCGCGCTCCCAGGAAACGCAGCCCGTCGGCGACGGACGCCCGCTTCTCCCCGCTGCCCTTCCCCGCACCGTCCCCCCGTTCGGGAAGCATCGGGGGCAGCCGCCACATCGCGTACAGCGAGGCGGTAAAGGTGACGGCGTCGACGCTGTACGCCGCCCGGTACCCCCACCAGCCGACGATGAGCCCGCCGAGCATCGGCCCGACCAGTGCACCGGTGGTGCTGGTCATGGAGTTGAGCGCATTGGCGGCGGGCAGCTGCTCGGCCGGCAGCAGCCGGGCGATCATCGAACTGCGGGCCGGTGAGTTGAGCGCGAAGCAGACCGCCTGAAGGGCGACGACGGCGTACAGCAGCCCCACCTGCTCCACCCCTGCGACGGTGGCGGCGACCAGGGCGACGGAGAGCACGAACGAACCGGACGAGCTGACCAGCCCCAGCTTGCGACGGTCGACGGTGTCCGCGACGGCACCGCCGTACAGACCGAAGACGACCAGCGGCAGGAACGAACAGATTCCGATCAGCCCGACCGAGAAGGCGGATCCGGTGATGTCGTACACCTGCAGGGACACGGCGAGCGCCGTCATCCCCTGCCCGATCCAGGAGACGGTGTTCCCGAACCAGAGCCTGCGGTAGTCGAGCGAGGTCCGCAGTGGGGTCAGGTCGGCGAGTATGCGGAGGCGCTGGGCGGGTTCTTCGCTCGTTTCGGTCACAGCGGATCGTAACGACCGGCCCCCGCCCGCCTTCGCCCGGAGCTGCCCTTGCCGCCGAAGCCGGGGCCTGCCGTCCGGCGCGGACCGGCACGCCGGGGCTCACCCGCTCACTGCCAGGGGACTTCTGACGGGCCGGCAGGAGGGCGGGCGACGCCGTTCCGCGGCGGGGACCGGTCGGAGAACAGCGTGGCGTACAGACCACTCCGACCGAGGAGTTGCGCATGCGTGCCCGACTCCACCAGCCGGCCCTCGTCCAGCACCAGAATGCGGTCGGCGTCCGAGGCCAGGGCAAGATCGTGGGTGATCACGATGGTGGTGCGCCCTTCGGCGAGGCGCCGCAGCGGTCCGAGGATGCGCTGAGCGGCCACGGTGTCCAGCCCCGTGGTGGGCTCGTCGAGTAGCAGAACGGGCGCGTCACGCAACATGGCGCGGGCAATGGCGACGCGCTGCAACTGGCCTCCCGAGAGCCGGGCGGTTCCGGGGGAAATAACGGTGCCGTAGCCGTCCGGAAGGGCCCGGATGAAGCCGTCGGCGTCGGCTGCCCGCGCGGCATCCACGACATCACTGTGGGTGGTGCCGGGACGTCCGCAGCCGATGTTCTCCTCGATGGTGTCGTGCAGGACGAGCGTGTCCTGGGGAAGGAGCGTGATGTTGCGGCGGAGGTGGGTGAGCGGCATCCGGTCCAGGGACACGCCGTCCAGTCGGATGCTGCCGGAGTCGGGATCGTAGAACCTCAGCAGCAGGGCCGCCAGGGTCGACTTGCCCGCGCCGCTGGGGCCGGTGATGACCAGCAGCTCCCCAGGGCCCGCGGTGAAGGAGACGTCGCGGAGAACCGGCTCGCTGTTGCCGGGGTAGCAGAAGGAGACCTGGCGTGCTTCCACCGTGCCGAATGCCCGGCTGCGGACGGGCCCGGGCACCGAATCGGCCGGGTCGGTGACGGCGGGCCGGGCGTCGAGGATCTCCAGCAGCCGCTCGGCAGCGGCAGTCGCAGCGGTGGCCGTCAGGCCGAGCTGGCCCAGCGAGCGCACCGGCGGGTAGAGGTAGCCGATGAAGGCGGCGAAGGCCAGGAGCTGTCCCAGGGTCATCCGTCCTGCGGCGATCTCCCATGCCCCCAGACCGATGATCGTCAGGACGCAGAGCGTTTCGAGGATCTCCACGGCCTCGGTGTAGAGCGCGTTGAGGCGGACGCCGGACACCGCCGCCTTCAGCCGCTTGCGCGCCTTGTCCTGGAGCCTTTCCTCCTCCTCCCGCTGCCTGTTGTACGCCTGGGTCAGAACGACGTTGACCAGCGTCTCCTCGACCACTGCGGTGATGGCACCGTCCGCCGCACGTCCGCGACGCGACACGTCACGCAGACGCCGCGTGAACATGCGGGTCACGGCGAAGAAGAGCGGGACCAGCACAAAGGTGGCGAGGGCCAGATCCCACCGCAGCCACAAGGCAGCGGCGGAGAAGACGACGGTGCTGAAGACGGCCGAGGCCACCCCGACGATGCCGGAGACCACGAGCTGCTCGATGGCTTCCACGTCGCCGGTCAGTCGCTCCACCAGATCACCGCGGCGGTTGCGTTGGAAGAAGTGCGGCGGCAGCGTCTGAAGATGCGAGAAGACCTGGGCCCGTAGCCGCAGCACAAAGCGTTCAGCGGTCCAGGCCGCGAGCGAACTGCCCAGATACCCCACCACCGCACCGACGGCGGCCACGGCGAACCATTGACCGGCAGGCCTCCAGAAGGCGCTGACGGAGCCTGCCTGCAGGGCCTTGTCGGTGAGTTCGGCAAAGAGCAGGATCGTCACGGTCTCGGCGATCGCGGCCATGACGGCGAACAGACAGATCAGGGCGATCCAGCGTCGATCGCCTCGCGTCAGTGGCCAGAAGCGCCGGAACGAGACGGCGATACTGATGGGGTCGGTGCGGATCGGCACATCCGTCGCCGAGTCCTGGGTCGGCCCGTCGGGGCGGGCCGCATGCCGGGGTGAGCTGCGAAGGCTCATGGGCGTCACGTCACAGGGGTGCTCGGGCTATGGGTCCGTCGCCATAGACGCAGGCCCCAACACTTCGAGGCGGACCCGCGCGGGAGCGCGAGCCAGCCTCGAAGCAGTTGGGATGGGGATGTACGGTCAGTATCCGCCGCGCCCGAATCCGCCACGGCCGAATCCGCCGCGCCCGAATCCGCCACGGCCGAATCCGCCACGGCCGTATCCGCCACGGCCGAATCCGCCACGGCCGAATCCGCCACGGCCGTATCCTCCACGGCCGTACCCCCAGCCACCGCCTCCGCCGTGGCGGAAGATGCTACGTGCGTTCATCTCCAGCTCCTTACGAGGTTGATGTGCCGCCCCTTGCTCCAACTGCGGCACTTCCGACATTACGACCACCCCCAACTCGCAACAAGTCGGGCAAGAGCTGATTCGGGCGAAACTTAGGAAATGCCCCGAATTCTCGGGCTTCGCCACACGTGACTCTCCGGCACACCCCTCCCGTACCGCCCGCCGGCGGGCGGTACGGGGCCCTCGCTCAATCGACCTGACGGTGCCTCGCCGCGGCAAGGCGCACCCGACCGAGCATCCGCACACCCGACGTGAAGCGCGCATATGCCAATTGCATATGCACCTGGCATATGCACGATGAGCCACACCGTGTCCCACACCAACCAGGCCCGTGCACGGGATTTCTGATGACTCAGAACTCATGGGGATCCGACTGCATCCCGTCCGGCGCACGCCCTGGACTCCCGGACCGTATCGCCGCATCGACATCACCGATCCGGTTCGGGCGGGCAACACGTCACCGCACGACCGGACTTCACCGCAGCACACCTGCATCGGGGCGCGCCGGGCGCCGGAAACCCGTATCGAGGAATCGGCATGAATACGGGACCGGGCGGGCGGCCCGCACGGCCACCTCGGCGCCGGCTCCGGCTGGGTCGCGACCCGCCGGACCGACGCAGAACCACTTGATCCCGGTCCGGCGCCAAGGCGATGCCCCCGCGCCCGAGGGAGAAGCACGGCCGCCTTCTCCACGTTCCCTAGGTGTACTGACCCGTGAGGTTGGGGACGCGGCTGGCGGGTGGTTGGCCCTTGAGCGCGGTGTGTCCGCGGTGGTGATGGGCGGCGCCTCGCGGCGTTGTCGTCGGTCGACGACTCCCCCATAGCCCGAAAGGCATGGGAGGAGCCCCCTCCGCGTCGTTTCCCTCCTCCGCCTTGCCAGACTTGCCCCTCGCCCCGCTCCTTCCCCCACCCCACCTATGTGCGCGGCCTCTCAGCCCGGTTACGGCTTCGGCATCCCCGGCGGCAAGACCGTGGGGCCCCGGAACCTCGCCGTACCGGAAACTCCGCACCCTCTGCCTCACCTTCGGGCCGGGCAGGGGGTGCGACCACGGCCCTGGAGCCGAAATGCCCAGTGTCGGCCCCGGCGGAGCCGGGCTGCGGCAAGGGTGGCAACCTCGCCCCCCACCGGCTGACCATCGATCGAAGGTCACCCGACAGGTCTCAGGGGGCGTCGCGCAGGCCACCCGCCGATTGGCCGGAGGTGCCGGACTCCTGGTGGGCTCGGCGCCGACGCAGATGCCAGGCCGCCAGGACGGCGATCACGACGGCGGCCAGCACGAGTGCGAGGGCCCGGCCGACGGTGTGCTCGACCTGGGTATAGGCGGAGCCGGCGAAGTAGCCGAGCAGGGTGAAGCCGACGCCCCAGACGAGGCCGCCCAGGGCGTTGAAGAGCAGGAATGTGCGGTAGCGCATGTGCGAGCCGCCGGCCAGGGCGGGCATCATCGCACGGAAGAAGGCGATGAAGCGGCCGAGGAAGACCGCGGCGGGCCCTCGGCGGCGGATCAGTTCCTGGGCGTCGGCGATCCGGCCCTGGTGTCGGCGCAGCGGGCGGGTGGTCAGGATTCGAGGCCCGAAATGGTGGCCAACCTCGTAACCCACCGAGTCTCCGGCGATCGCCGCGAGCACCACGGCCAGGGCGAGCCAATACACGGAGACGTGGTGCTGACTGGCCAGGACCCCGCCCAGCACCACGGCGGTTTCCCCGGGAAGGACAAAGCCGAAGAAGAGGGCGTCCTCACAGAAGACCAGGGCTGCGACGACGGCATAGATCACCGGGCCGGACAGCCCGGCCAACCAATCGGTGATCATGTGCATGCCTTCGCTCTCCTTCGCGGAACGTGAGGGGCGCACCCCGGCGGCCACTCTACAACATGTAGTAGTTCGGCCGGGTGGGCGCTATGGGTTCACCCGCATGTTGCGACTCGACCGCGCTGGTGTGCATGGCGTTCTCGAAGAGCTGCTCGGTGTCGTGGGCGGCCTCGGCCAGGCCCGCGCAGCAGACCAGCGTCAACGCGGCACAGACCAACACCGGCCCCCGCCGGAAGGGCGTGGGCGGGGTCAGCAGGGCTTGCACGCGCCGCGGAACCGGGCCGCCGGTAGCCGGGAGGGCGCGCCGCGGTGCCCTTTTCGCGGCCAGTGCCGCGCGGGCGACGGCATGGGCCACCAGAGTGCGGTCCGCGACCTCGGCGGCTGCCTCCTCGTCCGCCCACCGTTCCACCGTGAAGGCCCCCTCCCTGGCCAACGGACGCAACAAAGGATGCACGGCCGCCGCCAATTGGAGCACGAGCAGGAACAGGTGGTGGCGATGGCGCAGATGCGCTCGTTCGTGCGCGAGCAGGGCGCGTCGTTCATCGGCGGACAGCGCCCGAAGCATGCCGGAGGAGACCACGACCCTGCCCGGCATCCCCGGCAGGGCGAACGCCGTCGGCACCGGGTCGTCGATGACGGCCAGATCCCCCGCCGCCGGAAGCTCCCGGCATTCCCGCCATCCGTCGACAAGCACGCGCACCCGCCGCCAGGACGCCACCGCCAGCCCCGCCACGGACGCCAGCAGCACCAGCCCGCAGACCAGCGCCACCGAGCGGTGCACCGGATCGTTCGCCGCCAGCACCCCAGCAGACCACGGACCTTCGGAGGCCACCAGCGGGATCTGGCCCACGAGGGTGAGGGCCAGCAGTGCCAGCGCCGTTGCCCAGGTGGCCGCCGCCACCGCCGCGGTACAGGTCAGTAGCCACGTGGCGGCGCGGGGAGGCAGCCTCCGGACGGCCCACGGCGCCGCCACGCCGAACAGCATGCTCAGCAGCAGCGGCACGTACACGTCGATCCGCAACCGTCAATCCTCCTGGTGTCCGTGCAGGAGCTGCTCCAGCACCTGCTCGTCCTCCGCCTCCAGCTCGGAGACGAACCGGGCAAGCACCGCGGCCCGGTCACTGCCCTTTTCCAGCAGCGCCCGCATCCCGGCCGCGGTGTGCGCCGCCTCGTCGCGCACCGCCGCATAGAGATAGGCGCGCCCCGCTCGCTCGCGGGTCACCTGACCCTTGTCGTGCAGGCGGGTGAGGATCGTCAGCACCGTGGTGTAGGCAGGATCGCCGTGCAGCTGCTCACGTACCGTGCCTGCCGCCACCGGCTCGCCAACCGCCCACAGGGCCGCCAGCACCTCGCTCTCCAACGCTCCGCGCGCCCGCCGGCCTGCCGCCCGCTGATCGCTCACCCTTATTACTCCTTCCGCACACGGATTGAACTGAACACCCAAACTACTACGAGACGTAGGAGATGCCGGCGCCAAGGCAAGTATGAGGTCGAGCCGGTGCCTGCTGGGCGGTGCGCGCGGTTCAGCCGCGGGCGGGCAGTTCGTCGTCCCGCGGTGCGGTAGCGGTGGGGCGCGCGGACAGGTCCTACGCGCTGAGCACGTTCGTGGCCAGCAGGCCGAAGAGAAGGAAGAAGCTGATCAGCAGCCCGGTTTCGGTGAAGAGCACCGCGAAGACGCCGAGCGCGCCGAGGCCGGTGAGCAGGGACGTGGTGTCGAGCGGATTCAGGTCCGGCGCCGCGGTATGCGGTGCGGCGGCCCACGGGCGGGAGGGCATGGGGTCCCTGTGTGCCGAAGCGGCCGGTCCCGGCGCCACGATGCGTGCGGCCGGAGAGGGACGCGCTTGGCCTCCAGCCGGAGCGAGGTCCCGCAAGGCCGTGATCAAGCGCAACCACTTCCACGGCTAGGGCGTGCCGCTGCCCTGTCGATTACGCCCCGTGCGCCTTTGGCTCACTCCCATCAGGATGAGGCCGGTCAGCAGAAGCGCGCTGCCGAACAGGGTTCCCCACTGCCTGATTTCGATGTCGCTGATCACCCAGAAGGAGACCTGTTGCCAGCACAGGGCGACGGCAGCCACCAACTGGCCCCAGCCGTTGAGGCGAGGGCGGTGGACCGCCCGCCGGTTCGTGGGGAGCACCCAGCCACGTGTAATCCCCGCTATGCCGGAGGCGGCGAAGAGCAACGCCAGCAGAACGGCAGGTATGGCGATGTAGAGCTTCATGATCCCTCCCTGCGCGCCGGCCCCGCGCCGTACGCTCGCTTGATCATGGCAGAGGGAGCAGTGCGACGCGCTGTTCGAGGGAAGCCACCGGCGCGCCTCACTGACTCCGTCGACATTTCGGCCGAGCATGGGGCGAGCGAGCGATCACGAGGGACACGCAGAGGCCCCCGCGGACGCGGGGGCCTCTGCGTTGTTCCAGGTCAAACGTTTCCGCCAGGAACAGTGAACGTGGGGCGGGTGGGACTCGAACCCACGGCCGACGGATTATGAGTCCGCTGCTCTAACCGGCTGAGCTACCGCCCCTTTTCGGCGTGGCGCGTACAAGTGTGCGCGCCGTCTGCCGCAGCATAGCCGGTCATACGATCTCTCGCTCCGGATGGTCGGCTTCGCATGACCATGAAGACAGAGTCGGCCGCAGCCCGGTGCCGAACGGCGGAAATCAGACGCGAAAGAGTCCGGGCCGGAGTCGGCTCCGGCTCCGGCCCGGCACGCGAAAGAGGACCCCGAAGGGTCCTCTTCCGTTTCGCTCCCCCGACTGGACTCGAACCAGTAACCCTCCGGTTAACAGCCGAATGCTCTGCCAATTGAGCTACAGGGGATCGCGCTCCCCCGACTGGACTCGAACCAGTAACCTGCCGGTTAACAGCCGGCTGCTCTGCCAATTGAGCTACAGGGGATTGCTGCGTTTGCACCGAACCTTACCTGCCTGGCTACTGCCGGGCGGCGCGCGCTCGCTGCGACACATACATTAGCGCAAGCAGGGGGGTGCTTTGCCAATCGGTATCGCCCGGGGTGATCTCGGGCGCCGACGGGTAGGCGGGCAGCACACGTCGCACGGAGCAGGAGAAGGGTGGCAGCCATGCGGTACCGGCTCACGTTCATCGCCGGACTGGCCCTCGGATACGTACTCGGCACACGGGCCGGACGCGAGCGCTACGAGCAGATGAAGAAGTCCGCACGCCAGTTCGCCCAGAATCCGGCCGTGCGCAACAGCGCCGAGTCCGCGGCGCAGACCGGCCGCGAGTTCGCCGGCAAGGCGTACCACGCAGTGAGCGACAAAGTAGGGGAAAAAATGCCCGCCTCGGTGGTCGAGCGGATGCGGTCGCTGCGGGAGCGGGGCCAGGGGCAGGGCATCGAGGACGACTGGGGCACCAGCAACACGTAACCGGGCCGGCCGGCCCTCCTCCCGTACGGGAATGGTCCGGCGGTGCGGCAGAATCTCCCCATGGGCATAGTCGCCGGCTTGGACAGTTCTTCGGCCTTCACGCACATCGTCGTCTGCGATGCGGACACAGGTGCCGTACTCCGGCAGGGATACGCCGCACATCCCGTCGAGGCGAAGGCCACCGAGGTGGACCCGCAGGCGTGGCTGCTCTCACTCGGTGAGGCAGCCACTGGCGGGCTGCTCGAAGGCGTGCAGGCCATCGGGGTCTCCGCGCAGCAGCACGGTCTGGTGCCGCTGGACCAGCAGGGCAATCTCGTCCGTCCGGCGCTGCTCGGCAACGACAAGCGGGCGCAGGTCGCCGCGGCCGATCTGATCGACGGGCTCGGCGGGCGACAGGCCTGGGCCGAGGCGGTCGGGGCTGTCCCGCAGGCCGCGCAGCCGGTGTCGAAGCTGCGGTGGCTGGCGCGGAGCGAGCCGGATTCGGCGCGGCGGGTCGCCGCGGTGCTGCAGCCGCACGACTGGCTGGTGTGGCAGCTGCTGGGCCGGCCGAGCCGGCGGACCACCGACCGCGGTGCCGCGTCCGGGACGGGGTACTGGTCGGCCGGGACCGGTGCGTACCGGCCCGATCTGGTGGAGCTCGCGCTCGGACAGCAGGCCGCGCTGCCGGAGGTGCTCGGTCCCTCCGATGTGGCCGGGACGACGCCCGAGGGGCTGCTGATCTCGGCCGGGACCGGCGAGACGATGGCGGCGGCGTTCGGGCTCGGGGTCGGGGTCGGCGATGCGGTCGTGTCGCTCGGAGCCTCCGGCTCGGTCATGGCGGTGCACCACGAGGCGCTGTCCGATCCGACCGGGATCATCACGTCGTTCGCGGATGCCACCGGGATGCATCTGCCGGTCGTGCACACACTCAATGCGGTGCGTGCGCTGCGGGGCTCCGCCGAGATGCTGGGGCTGGAGAGTCTGGAGGAGCTGTCCGCGCTGGCGCTGAAGTCGACGCCGGGCGCCTCCGGACTCGTCCTCCTGCCCTATCTGGAGGGCGAGCGCACGCCGTATCTGCCGCACACAGCGGGCACGCTGAGCGGGCTGCGGCGCGAGTCGATGAAGCCGGAGCATCTGGCGCGGGCGGCGTTCGAAGGGATGCTGTGCTCGCTGGCCGACGCGCTCGATGTGCTGCGCGGCCGTGGGGTCGAGGTCCGTCGGGTGTTCCTGCTGGGGGCGGCGGCCGAACTGCCGGCCGTGCAGGGTCTTGCCCCCGCGCTGTTCGGTACACAGGTCGTCGTGCCGCAGCCGGCCGAGTACGCGGCCCTGGGCGCCGCCCGGCAGGCGGCCTGGGCGCTCGGGGTCTCTCAGGGGACGCTCGATCCGCAGACTCCCCCGGCCTGGCAGGGTGCGGCGGCCCAGGTGCTGGAGCCGGGCGAGGAACTGCCGGTCGGCCAGGCGGTGCGGCAGCAGTACACGGCCACGCGGGACCAGTTCTACCCCGGGGCGTTCGACTCCGCGCTCTGAGCCGGGCGCTCTCGGTGACGTAGGCCGGTCCCCGGTCGGAGGCTCGGTCTCCGGCGGGTGGACCGGGTCCCGTTTTGACCTGGCCTTGAGGAAAAACGTTCGCGGTCACGCCGGGCCTTGCCGGAAAATGAGTCGACTCCCGCCCTCATGCCGACTCCGAGAGACACGCGTGCTCATAAAACTCCTGCGGGGCTACCTCGGCCCGTACAAAAAACCGATCGGGCTGCTGGTGGCGCTCCAGCTGCTGCAGACCTGCGCCACCCTCTATCTCCCGTCCCTCAACGCCGACATCATCGACAACGGTGTCGTCGAGGGGGACACGGGCTACATCCTGGAGTACGGCGGCATCATGCTCGGCGTCTCCATCGCCCAGGTCGTCTGCAACATGGGGGCGGTCTTCTACGGTGCGCGCACCGCGGCCGCGCTCGGCCGGGATGTCCGGGCGTCGGTCTTCGACCGGGTTCAGTCGTTCTCGGCACGTGAGGTCGGGCGCTTCGGCGCGCCCTCGCTGATCACCCGTACGACCAATGACGTCCAGCAGGTCCAGATGCTGGTCCTGATGACGTTCACCATGATGGTCTCGGCGCCGATCATGTGTGTAGGCGGCATCATCCTGGCGCTCGGCCAGGACGTTCCGCTGTCGGCGGTACTGCTCGCGGTGGTGCCGGTACTCGGCATCGCGGTGGGTCTCATCGTGCGGCGGATGCGGCCGCTGTTCCGCACGATGCAGGAGCGGCTCGACACCGTGAACCGGGTGCTGCGCGAGCAGATCACCGGCAACCGGGTCATCCGCGCCTTCGTGCGGGACCCGTACGAGGAGAAGCGGTTCCGCGGCGCCAACACCGAGCTGACCGATGTGGCGCTCTCCACCGGGCGTCTGATGGCGCTGATGTTCCCGACCGTGATGACGGTCGTGAACGTGTCGTCGATCGCCGTGGTCTGGTTCGGTGCGCACCGGATCGACAGCGGCGGGATGCAGATCGGCGCGCTGACCGCGTTCCTCGCCTACCTGATGCAGATCGTCATGTCGGTGATGATGGCCACCTTCATGTTCATGATGGTGCCGCGCGCCGAGGTGTGTGCCGAGCGCATCCAGGAGGTCCTGGAGACCGATTCGAGTGTCGTGCCGCCGGTCAAGCCGGTGCGGGAGCTGCGCGCCCACGGTCATCTGGAGGTGCGGGGTGTGGACTTCCGCTACCCGGGCGCCGAGGAGCCGGTGCTGCGGTCGGTGGATCTGGTGGCACGGCCCGGCGAGACGACCGCGATCATCGGGTCGACGGGCAGCGGGAAGTCGACGCTGCTCGGTCTCGTACCGCGGCTGCTCGATGTGACGGACGGCCAGGTGCTGGTCGACGGCACGGACGTACGGACGCTGGAGCCGACGCTGCTGGCGAAGACGGTGAGTCTGGTTCCGCAGAAGCCGTATCTGTTCTCCGGGACAGTCGCGACGAATCTGCGGTACGGAAACCCGGACGCGACCGACGAGGAGCTGTGGCACGCGCTGGAGGTCGCGCAGGCCAAGGAGTTCGTCGAGGAGCTGGAGCATGGGCTGCACGCGCCGATCGCGCAGGGCGGCACCAATGTCTCCGGCGGGCAGCGGCAGCGACTCGCGATCGCGAGAACGCTGGTGCAGCGGCCGGAGATCTATCTCTTCGACGACTCGTTCTCCGCGCTCGACTACGCGACGGATGCCGCGCTGCGCGAAGCGCTGTCCCGGGAGACGGCCGAGGCGACCGTGGTGATAGTGGCGCAGCGGGTGTCCACCATCCGTGACGCGGACCGGATCCTTGTGCTCGACGAGGGCCGGGTCGTCGGGTCCGGCACCCATTACGAGCTGATGGACGGCAATGAGACCTACCGGGAGATCGTGCTCTCCCAGCTGACGGAAGCGGAGGCCGCGTAATGGCCGGTCCTGGCGGACGCATGATGGCGGGCGGGGCGCCGACCGACCGGTCCATGGACTTCAAGGGGTCCTCGAAGCGGTTGCTGAAGCGCTTCGCGACGGAGAAGGCCACGCTGTACGTGATGCTGGCGGCCGGTGTGCTGAGCGTCGGGCTCTCGGTTGTCGGGCCGAAGATCCTCGGCAAGGCGACCGACCTGGTGTTCGCCGGCGTCATCGGCCGGCAGATGCCCGAGGGAGCGACCAAGGAGCAGGCCATCGAGGGCCTGCGCAAGAGCAACAGCGGCCTCGCCGACATGCTCTCCGGGGTCGACTTCACCCCCGGGCAGGGCATCGACTTCGATGCGGTGGGGAACGTACTGCTGGCGGCGCTGGCGATCTACGTCGGTGCCGGTCTGCTGATGCTGGTGTCGACGCGCCTGTCGATCCGGGTGATCAACCGGGTTGTGTTCCAGATCCGCGAGGACATCCAGACGAAGCTGTCCCGGCTGCCGCTGTCCTACTTCGACCGGGCCAAGCGCGGCGAGGTGCTCAGCCGGGCGACCAACGACATCGACAACATCTCGCAGACGTTGCAGCAGACGATGGGCCAGCTCATCAACTCCCTGCTGACCATCATCGGCGTGCTGGTCGTGATGTTCTGGATCTCGCCGCTGCTGGCGCTGGTCGCGCTGGTGACGGTCCCACTGTCGGTGGTCGTGGCGACGAGGGTCGGCAAGCGGTCGCAGCCGCAGTTCGTGCAGCAGTGGAAGGTGACGGGCAAGCTCAACGCCCATATCGAGGAGATGTACACCGGGCACACCCTGGTGAAGGTCTTCGGACGGCAGGAGGAGTCTGCGAGGGACTTCGCCGAGCAGAACGACGCGCTGTACGAGGCGAGCTTCAAAGCGCAGTTCAACAGCGGGATCATGCAGCCGCTGATGATGTTCGTGTCGAACCTGAACTATGTGCTGATCGCCGTCGTCGGTGGTCTGCGGGTGGCGTCGGGTTCGCTGTCGATCGGTGACGTCCAGGCGTTCATCCAGTACTCGCGGCAGTTCTCGATGCCGCTGACGCAGGTCGCGTCGATGGCGAACCTGGTTCAGTCGGGCGTCGCGTCCGCCGAGCGGATCTTCGAGCTGCTGGATGCCGAGGAGCAGGACGCCGACCCCAGCACGGGTGAGCGTCCGGCGGAACTGCTCGGCAGCGTCTCGCTGGAGAAGGTGTCGTTCCGCTACGACCCCGACAAGCCGCTCATCGAGGACCTGTCGCTGAATGTCGAGCCGGGCCACACGGTCGCGATCGTCGGCCCGACCGGCGCCGGCAAGACGACGCTGGTCAACTTGCTCATGCGCTTCTACGAGGTGACGGGCGGGCGGATCGCTCTCGACGGGGTCGACGTGTCGAAGATGTCGCGCGACGAGCTGCGGTCGGGAATCGGCATGGTCCTGCAGGACACCTGGCTGTTCGGCGGTTCGATCGCGGACAACATCGCGTACGGCGCTTCGCGCGAGGTCACCCGGGAGGAAATCGAGGAAGCGGCGAGGGCGGCCCACGCCGACCGCTTCATCCGTACCCTGCCGGACGGTTACGACACGGTGATCGACGACGAGGGCTCCGGGGTCAGCGCGGGTGAGAAGCAACTGATCACCATCGCACGGGCGTTCCTGTCCGACCCGGTGATCCTGGTGCTCGACGAGGCGACGAGCTCCGTCGACACGCGAACCGAGGTGCTGATCCAGAAGGCGATGGCCCGGCTGGCGCACGGCCGTACGAGCTTTGTGATCGCGCACCGGCTCTCCACCATCCGGGACGCGGACGTCATCCTGGTGATGGAGAACGGGTCGATCGTCGAACAGGGCACGCACGAGGAGCTGTTGGAGGCGCAGGGGGCCTACGCCCGGCTGTACGCGGCGCAGTTCGCGCAGGCGGTCGCCGAGGTCGACTGATCCCTCGCGGACGTCCTGTGGTCACACTGCCGTCGTCGCCCGAAGGGCGGCCGCCCGGCGCCCGGTGCGTGCGTGCCGTGCGGCGTCCGGCAGTGTGACCACAGAACCTGGGGTCTTCCGTGTGGATCAGGCCGGCGCGACGGGGCAAAGCCTGCCGGGAGGGGCACCAGGGCGTGTTTCGAAAGTCCCGCCTGCCAGGCGGCGTACGGGCGGACGACGCCACTTTCGAAACACGCCCTAGGTCCTGTCCGGTCGATCTTCGTGGATCAGCCTGCGGCGTCCGGTGCGGTGCATCGCAAGGCGAAGGATCGTCCTCGTACTGGGCGTACTCGGGCGACTGAAGACAACGCGGCGAGGTGCCGTGCCGGACGTCGCGAGCCCACGAAGATCGGCCGGACAGGACCTAGTCGAGGTAGCCGCGGAGCTGGTCGGCGAAGGCGTGGTCCCGCAGCTTGTTGAGGGTCTTGGATTCGATCTGGCGGATGCGCTCGCGCGTCACGCCGAAGATCCGGCCTATCTCCTCAAGCGTGCGGGGCCGGCCGTCGTCCAGCCCGTAGCGCAGCTGGACGACCTTCCGCTCCCGCTCGTTCAGCGTGGAGAGCACCACTTCGAGGTGCTCTCGCAGCAGCAGGAACGCGGCGGACTCCACAGGGGACGCCGCGTCGCCGTCCTCGATCAGGTCGCCGAGCGCGACGTCGTCCTCCTCGCCGACCGGTGCGTGCAACGAGACGGGTTCCTGGGCGAGCCGCAGCACTTCACCGACCCGTTCCGGTGTCAGGTCGAGCTGGGCGGCGACCTCTTCGGGCGTCGGCTCATAGCCGCGCTCCTGGAGCATCCGGCGCTGGACCCGTACGACGCGGTTGATCAGCTCGACGACGTGGACCGGAACCCTTATGGTCCGCGCCTGGTCGGCGAGGGCGCGGGACATGGCCTGCCGGATCCACCAGGTCGCGTACGTCGAGAACTTGTAGCCCCGGGCGTAGTCGAACTTCTCGACCGCCCTGATCAGCCCGAGGTTCCCCTCCTGGACCAGATCGAGCATCGTCAGCCCGCGGCCGATGTAGCGTTTGGCGACGGAGACGACGAGCCGCAGGTTCGCCTCGATCAGACGGCGCTTCGCCATCCGCCCCATGACCACCAACCGGTCCAGATCGACGGCGAGTCGGGAGTCCGGGTCCAAGGTGCCCGCCAGCCGCTCCTCGGCGAACAGACCGGCTTCGACGCGGCGGGCGAGTTCCACCTCGTCGGCGGCGGTGAGCAGCGGGATGCGTCCGATCTCCCGCAGATACTGACGGAAGAGGTCGGAGGACGGACCGCCGGGGTCGGGGCGCCCGCGCGGCTCCGGCGGTCCGGGCAGCTCCGCCTGCTCCTCCATGACGCCGACTGCTGCGGGTATGTCCGACAGCTCGGGCGGTTCGGGTGTCGGCGGGTCCACCACGGCCTCCGGATGATGCATGGCCCGGTTCTGCGCGGGGACGGCCGAGACACGCTCGGTTGTGGTCACGGTCCGGGTCTGCACGGGGGCGACCTCCAGGTGATCGCTGCCGGATCGCGGGGGATGGGGCCCACCGTGCAGTGGGCGGACCGCGCTCCGATGACTCAGGCACCGCCATCCAGTGTGGGGGACGACACATCACTGCCACGAGGGGCGTGCGCGGACTTTCTGAGTCCGTTCCGTAACCGGTCGGTTACCGGAGGGAGCCTTCGGGGGGCGGTCAGAGTGCGTCGGCACCGTGATTGCGCAGGGACTGGGCGTACTGCTGCAGCACCCAGACCTCGTTCTGCGCGGCCGCCAGGTGATCCGGGGCGACATTGCTGCCCAGGCGGGTGAGGCTGCCCTGGACGTCGTTGATCCGGCGGTCCACGGCGCGCAGCCGGACCTTGACCAGATGCTCGCCCGCGTACGCCTCGTCGATGGACTTGCCGTGGAAGACCTCGACGGCGAGCTCGGTGACCAGCTTGCGCACGGTGTCGTCGGGGGCGGCGTCGAGGACGCCGACCAGATACTCGCGGTTGTCGGCGAGGCCCTGTTCGGCGCCGCCCGCCTCCGCGATGCACTGGCGCACCGCGGCGTACGGCGGGGCGGTGAACTCGTCGATCCCGTAGGCGTCGAATGCCGGGGAGACCAGGGCGGGCTTCTGCAGGGCGAGCTTGAGGAGCTCCCGCTCGGTGCGGTGGGCGGGGCTGCGGAGGTTGAGCGCGGGGCCCGAGGGGCCGGCGGGGGCCTGGACCTGCTGGTGCGGGGGGCCGCCGCGGGAGGGTGCGGGTGCGGGACCCCGGTCGCCGCGGTCGCGGGCCCAGCGGGCGAGCTGGGCGACGCGCTTGACGACGAACTGGGTGTCGAGAATGCCGAGCATCCCGGCCAGCTGGACGGCGACCTCGTGCTGGGAGGAGCTGTTCTTGATCCGGGCGACGACGGGCGCGGCCTCGTCCAGCGCGGCGCCACGGCCCGCCGGGGTCTCCAGGTCGTACCGCCCGACGATCTGGCGGAGCGCGAACTCGAAGAGCGGCGTGCGGGGTTCGACCAGGTCGCGGACGGCCTCATCGCCCTTGACGAGACGCAGATCGCACGGGTCCATGTTGTCCGGGGCGATCGCGATGTACGTCTCCGCGGCAAACTTCTGGTCGTCCTCGAAGGCGCGCAGGGCGGCCTTCTGACCCGCCGCGTCACCGTCGAACGTGAAGATCACGCGGGCACTGCCGTTGTCCATCAGGAGCCGGCGGAGGATCTTGATGTGGTCGCCGCCGAACGCCGTGCCGCAGGTGGCGATGGCGGTGGTGATCCCTGCGAGGTGGCAGGCCATGACGTCGGTGTAGCCCTCGACGACGACGGCCCGGCTGGACTTCGCGATGTCCTTCTTCGCGAGGTCGATCCCGTACAGCACCTGCGACTTCTTGTAGATCGCGGTCTCGGGGGTGTTGAGGTACTTGGGGCCGTTGTCGTCGTCGCGGAGCTTGCGGGCACCGAAGCCGACGACCTCGCCCGACGTGTCGCTGATCGGCCACATCAACCGGCCGCGGAAGCGGTCGATGGGGCCGCGGCGGCCGTCCTGGGAGAGGCCGGAGGTGATCAGCTCCCGGTCGCTGAACCCCTTGCCGCGGAGGTAGCGGGTGAGGTGGTCCCAGCCGGCCGGGCTGTAGCCGACGCCGAAGTGGGCGGCGGCCGCCTGGTCGAAGCCGCGCTCGGCAAGGAACTTCCGGCCGATCTCCGCCTCGGGACTGTCCAGCTGCTCGACGTAGAACTGGGCGGCGATCTTGTGCGCCTCGACCAGCCGGATGCGCTCGCCACGCTGGTGGGAGGGGTTGTAGCCGCCCTCCTCGTACCGCAGGGTGATGCCCGCCTTGGCGGCGAGGCGCTCGACCGTCTCGGAGAAGGAGAGATGGTCGATCTTCATCACGAAGGCGATCGTGTCGCCGCCCTCCTGGCAGCCGAAGCAGTGGAAGAGACCCTTGCTCGGGCTGACCTGGAAGGAGGGGGACTTCTCGTCGTGGAACGGGCAGAGCCCCTTGAGGTTGCCTCCGCCCGCGTTCCTCAGTTGCAGGTACTCGGAAACGACGGCGTCGATCGGGACCGCGTCCCGGACCGCCTTCACATCGTCGTCATTGATCCTGCCTGCCACGGGTGAAGTCTACGGGTGGGCTCGGACAGGACGGGTCCGTGATCGGTGTCGCGGGCGCCGGGTGGGACCGTGAGCACACCCGCCCGGCACGGAACAGCAGCTTCCGCAAAGGGCTCAGACCAGGGATTCCAGCGGTACCGACGGGTCCGCGAGCGCGTCCGCGTCGACCGGCCGGCCGGCCTTGATCAGCTCCTGCACGGTCTCGGTGACGTCCCACACATTGACGTTCATCCCGGCCAGCACCCTTCGATCCTTCAGCCAGAACGCGATGAACTCCCGCTTGCCCGCGTCCCCGCGGATCACGACCTGGTCGTACGAGCCCGGCGGCGCCCAGCCCGAGTATTCGAGCCCCAGGTCGTACTGGTCGGAGAAGAAATACGGCACCCGGTCGTAGCTGACGTCCTGGCCGAGCATGGCGCGGGCCGCGGCCGGGCCGCTGTTCAGCGCGTTCGCCCAGTGCTCCACGCGCAGCCGGGTACCGAGCAGCGGGTGCAGCGCGTTGGCGACGTCCCCGGCCGCGTAGATGTGCGGGTCGGAGGTGCGCAGCGAGGCGTCGACGGCGATGCCGCCGCCGTCGCTGCGGGCCGCGATGTCGAGACCGGCGGCCTCGGCGAGGGCGGCGCGCGGGGCGGCGCCGATCGCGGCGAGCACGTCGTGGGCGGGGTGTTCCTCACCGTCGTCGGTGCGGGCGGCGAGAACCATCCCGTCCTGGCCGATGATCTCGGTGAGCTTGCGGCCGAAGTGGAAGCGGACGCCGTGGTCGCTGTGGAGCTCGGTGAAGATCTGGCCGAGTTCCGGGCCGATGACCCGGAACAGCGGGGTCGACTCCGGTTCGACAATGGTCACCTCCGCACCGTATCCGCGGGCCGCCGCCGCGACCTCCAGGCCGATCCAGCCGGCTCCGGCGATCACCAGATGGCCGTTGTCGCGGCCGAGCGCGGACAGCACGTTCTTCAGCCGGTCGGCGTGCGCGAGGCGGCGCAGATGGTGGACACCCGCCAGGTCCGTACCGGGAATGTCGAGGCGGCGCGGTTCGGCGCCGGTGGCGAGCAGCAGCTTGTCGTAGTGGATGACCGTGCCGTCCCCGAGCTCCACGGAGCGGGCGTCGCGGTCGAGGGCGGTGACGGGCGTGCCCAGGTGCAGCTCCACATCGGCGCCTGCGTACCAGGCCGTCTCGTGGACGAATACGCTCTCGCGTGCCTCCTTGCCGGCCAGATAGCCCTTGGAGAGGGGAGGCCGTTCGTATGGATGGTCACGCTCATCGCCGACCAGGATCACCCGGCCGCTGAACCCCTCCGACCGGAGTGTCTCTGCCGCCTTCGCTCCTGCCAGTCCTCCGCCGACGATGACGAACGTGCGATGTGCGTCGACCACTTGATGCCTCCTCGGTGCTTGCTGCGCGGCGCCGCCAACTGCGAGCGTCCCGCACGCAGCGTGATGGCGAAAGAGGGTGTACCCCGATCAGGTCACACCCAGTGGTCACAGGCCGGTCTGCCAACCGGGACCGGCACCACGCGGAGCAGGGACCCCCGGACGGAGCCGGCGACACCTGGTACACGGGGCCGGAGTGGGCCGGTGGCATGGGGTGTGCTGTGCGACAGCTGCTTTCACGGCGGCCCGGCTCCCCTGCGCAGTGCGGTATGTGCTCCCAGCACATCACCTGCCGCATCGCCGCGCGTCATCGCCGCGCCCCACTGCCGCAGGACATGCCCGAGGGAGCCGTCTGCCAGGGAGTCCGTGGGTCGGGCGTGCTCCCGGGACAGGGAACCGGCTGGGCGGGCTCTCAGCCCTCCCGCGACCACCGCCCCCGCGAGGTGAGCGAGGTGTTCAGGGAACGGGCCGAGGCATCGGTGAGGGCGGCGATCTGGTCGACCAGGACCCGCTTGGCTGCGCGGTCGTCGCGCGCGTGCTCGTACAGCGCGCGGAACTGCGGTTCCAAGCCCTCCGGGGCGCGCGCGGTCAGCGCCGCCGCCAGTTCGGCGATGATGATCCGCTGGTCGGCACGGATCGCCTCCTGTTCGGAGCGCTGCATCACATAGCGGTCGGCCACCGCCTTCAGGACGGCGCATTCGCTGCGCGCCTCGCGGGGGACGACGAGTTCGGCGGCGTACCGTCCCAGGCGGCCGTGCCCGTACGCCTGCCGGGTGGCGGTCTCGGCCGCGAGGCAGAACCTGCCGATCAGCTGGCTCGTCGCGTCCTTCAGGCGGGCCTGGGCGACGGCCGATCCGTCGTAGCCGTGCGGCCACCACTCCTGCGCCATGAGCCGCTCGATGGCGTCGGCCAGCTCCTGCGGGTCGGTGTCGGCCGGGACGTACCGTCCGATCGCGACGTCCCAGATCTCGCGGCGCTCCGGCTCGGCGAAGAGGCAGTTGGGGTCGATGTGACCGGCGTGCAGTCCGTCCTCGAAGTCGTGCACGGAGTACGCGACGTCGTCGGACCAGTCCATCACCTGGGCCTCGAAGCACTTGCGGTGCTGCGGGGCGCCCTCGCGGGCCCAACGGAAGACCGGCAGGTCGTCCTCGTAGACCCCGAATTTCGGCGAGCCGGGGTCGGTGGGGTGGGCGCCGCGCGGCCACGGGTACTTGGTGGCGGCGTCGAGCGCGGCCCGGGTCAGATTGAGCCCGACACTGGCCAGCTCGCCGGTCCGCACATCGCGCACGAACCGCTTCGGTTCGAGGCGGGTCAGCAGCCGCAGCGACTGGGCGTTGCCCTCGAAGCCCCCGCAGTCCGAGGCGAAGTCGTTGAGCGCCTGCTCGCCGTTGTGCCCGAACGGCGGGTGCCCCAGGTCGTGCGCCAGGCACGCCGTCTCGACCAGGTCGGGGTCGCAGCCGAGTGCGGCCCCGAGCTCCCGGCCGACCTGGGCACACTCCAGCGAGTGGGTGAGTCTGGTCCGGGGGCTGGCGTCCCACGCGAGGCTGCGGGTGCCGGGCGTGACGACCTGGGTCTTCCCGGCGAGTCTGCGCAGCGCCGCGGAGTGCAGCACGCGGGCGCGGTCCCGCTGGAAGGCGGTGCGACCGGGCCGTTTGTCGGGCTCGGTGTCCCAGCGCTCGGCGTCGGCAGCACCGTAGGGCGCGGTGCCGTGGTCCTGTGTGCCCTGCGTACCGTCCATGGCTCCGACAGTAATCGGCCGGACCGACAAGACGGCTCAGGCGGACGCCGGAAGAGGCCCGTTCGCTGCGGATTCATGCGCCTCACGTGCGCCGGAACGTGCCTGGCCGGCCGGCGCCCGGTCGTAACGGTGCAGGATCAGCCGCGGCTGCCGTGGGCGACGGCGACGAGCGCGGGGGCGGTGGTGCCCGGTGCGGGCCGGACGGCGCGGTGCATGGGCGGCCTGCGCGTTCCGTTCAGAGAGACTTGGCTGAGCTGGGTGCCGAGCTGTGCAGTGATGCGGGTCAACAGTTGCGCTGTGCTGTCGAGAGGCAGGGACTCACGGGATTGTGCCGATGCCGACTCCGTCATGGACCGATGGTGCAGGGCGCAGGTTGCCGGGTCGTTGCGCAGG
The DNA here is from genome assembly GCF_040683105.1 of Streptomyces sp. NPDC051020. Lineage (NCBI taxonomy): Bacteria > Bacillati > Actinomycetota > Actinomycetes > Kitasatosporales > Streptomycetaceae > Streptomyces > Streptomyces sp. NPDC051020. Next base: position 72,996 of record NZ_JBFBCG010000019.1, read on the forward strand.
GGTAACGGGTCTTTGCCTCAGGCTCACGGAGCGGCCGACGGCCCGAAGAGGCCCTCCAGAATGTGCGCGACCCCGTCCTCCTCGTTGGACACCGTGTGCGTGGGTACGGCGGCGAGCACGGCCGGATGGGCGTTGCCCATGGCGTAGCCGATGCCCGCCCAGTCGAGGATGGTCAGGTCGTTGGGCATGTCACCGAAGGCGATGACCTCCCTGGCGTCGATCCCGCGCCCGGCGCAGAGCTCGGCGAGGGTGCCCGCCTTGGTGACTCCGGACGCGCTGATCTCCAGGAGTCCGCGTCCGCCGGAGTGGGTGAACTGCACCTCGCGGCCCACCGCGCCCGCCCCTTCGCAGGCGGCGGCCAGCAGGGTGTCCGCGTCGAGCCGGGCGGACCAGGCGAGGAGTTTGGTGACCGGCACGTCGGTGAGCCACAGGTCGGCGAGGGACGGTACGGGCAGTTCGGCGTCGATGTCCTCGGAGAGCCGCAGCCGGTACGCCGGTTCGTACAGCACCTGGCTGCCGGTCTCCAGGGCGAATCCCACCTCCGGCACGGCGGCGGTGACCGCCGTGGCCACGCGCCGGGCGACGGCGACGGACAGGGCGCGGGAGGAGACGACCGTACGCGTCGCGATGTCGTAGACGAGCGCGCCGTTGCTGCACACCGCCGTCCCCGCCAGCCCGGTCGCGTCGGCGAGCCGGTCGACGAACCTGGGCGGTCTGGCGGTGACGAGGACGACCTCCGCACCGGCGCTCTCGGCCGTGCGCAGGGCGCGGAGGGTGCGGGGCGAGAGGGTCCCGTCGCCCCGCAGGAGAGTGCCGTCGAGGTCGGAGGCGATCATCCGGGGAAGCAGCATCGCACGATGCTACTTCCGTGACCGGCCATGTGTGCGACGGGGCGAAGCTTGCCGGGAGGGGCACTACTGGGCGGAGTCCTGGCGTGGCGAGCGTACGGCACGCTCCGCCGCCGCATGCCACCATCGCGGCGGCGAGGGCGAGTTGGGCCGCTACCAGGGCTGATCCGGGTGAAGACCGAGCGGGAGAAGGGCTGTTGCGCGGATGCGGACGGTGATCCAGCCGTGCCAGTGCCCGTCGGGGCCGGGGCCGCAGGCCAGGTCGCACCGCACGTCGTTGAGCGGGAACGGCATCCAGTCGATGCCTCGGTCACGCAGTCAGGCGCGGGCGGCGGCCGCCGGGTGCGGGCAGCCCTTCACGTTCTCGTACGCGGCGATGGTCACCCAGTCGTCGGAGTGTGTGCGGGCGCTCGGGGTGTTCATGGCTGCCACGATGCCCGGGATGTCGACGGCTCGTCAGTGGTTCACCAGGAGCGCGTCGACGGCTCGCCGGCGAAGAAGTCCGCAGGACGGAGAACCCTTGCGCCCGGATACTCGTCCGACCAGGTAACGCACCGACACTGACGAGGGGCTCCCATGCGAGGGAAGCGGCCGCAATGGCTGGGGCGGCTGTGGCCGCGCACGCGGCGTGGACAGCGCCGGGCCGTGCAAGGAGTCATGATCGCCTGTGTGCTGGGGCTGGCACCCGCCACGTGGACGTACTCCGTGGCCGACGCCCGTGTCCGGACGACCGCGGACGCGCCCGCGCAGCAGGTCGCCGTGGTGTTCGGGGCCGGGCTGTGGGACGGGAAGCCGTCGCCGTATCTCGCGAACCGGCTGCGGGCCGCCGTCGAGCTGTACCGGGACGGCAAGGTGAAGGTCGTGCTCGTCACCGGGGACAACAGCCGGAAGGAGTACGACGAGCCGGACGCCATGCGGACGTTTCTCGTCACGCACGGGGTGCCGGACCAGCGGATCGTCAGCGACTTCGCCGGCTTCGACACCTGGGACTCCTGCGTGCGGGCCAAGAAGATCTTCGGTGTCGACCGGGCCGTGCTGGTGAGCCAGGGGTTCCATATCCGACGGGCGATCGCGCTGTGCCGCGCCGCGGGGATCGATGCCTACGGCGTCGGGGTCGACGCCAAGCACGATGCGACCTGGTACTACGGCGGGACGCGGGAGGTGTTCGCGGCGGGGAAGGCGGCGCTGGACGCGATGTTCGAGCCGGACCCGCGCTTCCTGGGGCCGAAGGAGCCCGGGGTCGGGGAGGCGCTGAGAGCCCGGACACCCCCTCAGGGGTGAGGCACCGGCCGACCTCACGGTCCCGGTGGAGGCCTCGCGGCGCGGGCGGGCGGTGACGCCCGCCCGGATCACCGGGGCCAGCCGGCAGGACACCGTCTTCATGCCGTTCCACCGGGCGGGTGAAGGCCGGGCCGGCACGCTGACGAACCCGGCGCTGGACCCGGTGTCGCGGATGCCGGTGTTCACGGTGTGCGCGGTGCGGATGGAGGCTGCCGGCGGGTGAGCCAGCTGCCTCCGGGGATGAGGGTGCCGTTGGAGCGGAGGGAGCGGGCGACCGGAGCGGCGGCGAGGTAGACCCAGGCGCGGGCGGTTCCGGTGCCGGGTGGCTTCCCGGCCGGCAGGCGGACTTCCCGGGCGACCCTCTCGTACAGGTTGCCCGGGTGTCCGGGACCGACGTACTCCTCCAGCCGGTCGAGCTGTACGAGCAGCTCGGCGTAGCTCGTGGGCGCGGCGGTCACCATCGTGCCGTGCACGGTGCCGTGGCCCTCGATCGCGTACGGGTAGCCGGGGCCGTCGTAGAGGAGGGCGCCCGGCAGCAGGGCGGGCTGTTCCGCGATCGCCCGGCCGCGGAGGAACAGGTCGTGGTTGGGTTCGCCGGGGAGCAGCGTTCCGTAGACGAAGAAGGGCAGTTCGGGGGCGGTCTGCGGCATGGTCAGAGGGCCGTGACCGGGCCGGTCTGGGATGTCAGCCAGTTGAGGTAGCCGGCGCTTCCGCGTACCACCGGCACGGCGATGATCTCCGGGGTCTCGTAGTCGTGCGCCGCCCGGAGGTGCTCCTCCAGTTCGTCGTAGCGCTCGGCCGTCGTCTTGAACAGCACCTGCCACTCCTCGGTGGTCTCGATGGCGTTCTGCCACCGGTAGACGGAGGTGACGGGCGCGGAGATCTGCGCGCACGCGGCGAGCCGTGCCTCCACCGCACCCTGGGCCAGGGCGTGGGCCTTCTCCTCGCTGTCCGTGGTGGTCAGTACGGTCAGCCATGCCGGCGATGTCACCGTCGGTCTCCTCTGTTCTTCTCGGGCCTGTCGGGCTTCCTTCTTCGTCGATTGTCCGGGTGCTCCGGCCCGCTGTCCTCCCCTCGATCCCCCGAGGCGGTATGGACATGACATGTCATGAACCCTTAAATCTGATGCGTACTCAGATTAGCCGTCATCGCCCCGCGCACACCGAGGAGTCCGATGAGAACGATCCGGCACGCATCGCACCTCACCCCGGTCGCCATGGCCGCGGCCGCCGTGACCCTGCTGGCCTCCACCCTCACCGCCACCGCGGGCGCAGCCGCGGCCGACCACCCCGCCCCGAGCCGCGCCACAGCCGTCCGCCACGCCGAGGCCGCCCTCGCCGAGCACGCCGCCGGGCTGGGTCTCACCGTCGCCCAGGACGCGACGGTGCGCGACGTGATCGTCGACAACGACGGCAGTCAGCATGTGCGCTACGACCGCACCTACCACCAACTCCCCATACTGGGTGGCGACTTCATCGTCCACCTGGCACCCGACGGCGCCTACCGGAGCGCCGACCGGGCCGTACGCGGGGATCTCGCGGTGCCGACCGTGAACCCGTCCCTCTCCGCGCCGACGGCCGCGGACCTGGGCGCGGCCGCCCTGCGCTCCGCCCACCGAGGCGAGAAGCTCCGCAAGGTCGCCGCCAAGCCGCAGCTCGTCGTGGACGCCCTGCACGGCACGCCCAGACTGGCCTGGCGCACCGAGGCCGCGGGCAAGGACTCGCTGGGCAACCCCGTCGCCCGCGTCGTGCTCACCGATGCGCGCACGGGCCGGCAGATCGACGCCTGGGACAGCCTGGAGACGGCCGGCGGAGACGGCCAGTCCCTCTACGGCGGTACGGTCCCGCTGGAGACGACCCAGTCCGGGTCGACGTACCAGCTCAAGGACGCGACGCGCGGCAACACGTACACCGGGGACGCGCAGAACAAGACCGACGGCTGCATCTTCTCCATCTGCTGGAGCCGGGCCCCTGCGGTCCTGTTCACCGACGCCGACAACCATTGGGGCAACGGCGCCACCTCCGACCGCGCGTCGGCGGCGGTCGATGCCCAGTACGGCACGGACACGACCTGGGACTACTACAAGAACGTGCACGGCCGGAACGGCATCGCCGGGGACGGCAAGGGCTCGTACAACCGCGTCCACTACGGGAACAACTACAACAACGCCTTCTGGGACGACAGTTGCTTCTGCATGACGTACGGCGACGGCGACGGCTCCACCTTCGGGCCGCTGGTCGCGCTGGACGTGGCGGGGCACGAGATGTCGCACGGCGTGACGTCCAAGACCGCGAACCTCACCTACTCCGGTGAGCCGGGCGGTCTCAACGAGGCAACCTCCGACATCTTCGGCACGCTGGTCGAGTTCCACGCGAACAACGCGCAGGACCCGGGCGACTACCTGATCGGCGAGAAGATCGTGAAGCCCGGCTTCGGGAAGGCCGCTCTGCGGTTCATGGACCAGCCCTCCAAGGACGGCAAATCGGCGGACTGCTGGAGCTCCTCGGTCGGCAATCTGGATGTGCACTACTCGTCCGGTGTCGCCAACCACTTCGCCTATCTGCTGGCCGAGGGCAGCGGCCCGAAGACGATCGGCGGCGTCCAGCACAACGGCGCCACGTGCGACGGGGCGACGCTGAGCGGCATCGGCAAGGACAAGCTCGGCAAGATCTGGTACCGGGCGCTGACGGTCTACATGACGTCCTCGACCAACTACTCCGCCGCCCGCACGGCGACGCTCAACGCGGCGAAGGATTTGTACGGGGCGGGCAGCGCGGAGCAGAACGCGGTGGCCGCGACCTGGTCCGCGGTCTCGGTCGGCTGACAGGGAGCAGGTCCCGGACACACTCGCTCCGGGACCTGACTCCAGTCGAGAAGGGATCAGCCTCCGTACGGGCGGACCGCCTTGGCGTCCCGCAGCGCACTCCCCCACCAGGTCAGCTGGTCGAGCAGAGTCTTCGCCGCCGCGTCGACAGCCACGGGGTCGTTGTGCCGGCCCTCGTCGTCGAAGAGAGCGCCCGCGTTGTGGAACGACACGGCGTCGCGGAGGGAGACGGCGTGCAGCTCGGCGAAGACCTGGCGAAGATGTTCGACGGCCCGCAGACCGCCGGACACTCCCCCGTACGAGACGAAGGCGACGGGCTTGGCCTGCCATTCGGCGTGATGCCAGTCGATGAGGTTCTTCAGCGGGGCGGGGTACGAGTGGTTGTACTCGGGCGTGACCACGACGAAGGCATCGGCGGCGGCCAACCTGGACGACGCTCTCGCCAGTCGGGCCTGCACGTCCGGTCCCGGGCGGTAGGTGAGCGCGAACGGGAGATCGAGTTCGGCGACATCGATCAGGTCGGTCTCGATGCCCGGGTGAGCGGCGGTACGGGAGAGGAACCAGTCGGCGACGACCGGGGCGAAGCGGCCCTCGCGGTTGCTGGCGAGGATGACCGCGACCTTCAGGGGTGATGTGGTGAGTTCCATGCGGCGAGACTCGTATGTCAACCATAGTTGAGGTCAAGCGCCGCCGCTCACCCCTCCGGCGTACCGTGGAACACATGACGACCACCGCGCCCCTGTACGTCGAGTTCAACGGACACGCAGCAACGGAGGCAGATCTCCGGATCCCCGCCTTCTCCAACTACGGTCACTTCACCGCCATGCAGGTCAGGGACGGGAAGGTACGCGGCCTCGCGCTCCACCTGGCCCGGCTGGACGCCGCCAACCGGGAGCTCTTCGGCCATGGGCTCGACGGCGGCCGGGTGCGCGAGCTGATCCGGCACGCGCTGGACGGCGCCGGGATACGGGACGCCTCGACCCGGGTGCACGCCTTCCTGCCGCCCGGCGACACCGGGACGACCGTCATGGTCACCGTGCGCGGACCGGCGCGGAAGTCCACCGAACCGCACTGCCTGATGTCCGTTCCCTATGTCCGCACCGTCCCGCACATCAAGCGCCCCGGCGAGTTCGGCCAGACCTATTACGGGCAGCTCGCCGCACGCTCCGGCTTCGACGAGGCGCTGCTGATCGCACCGGACGGGACGGTGACAGAAGGGGCGATCACCAACGTCGCCTTCTGGGACGGCACTTCGGTCGTCTGGCCCGAAGCGCCCGCACTGCCCGGCATCACCATGGCCCTGCTGGAGCAGGAACTGCCGGGCGCCGGGCTGGAGTCCGTACGGCGCCCGGTGACGCTGGACGGGATCGGCGACTACCGGTCGGCATTCCTCACCAACGCGCAGGGCATCGCTCCGATCCGACGGATCGACGACACCGACTTCGTGGTCGACGAGGAACTCATGAAGCACGTGGGCTCGGCGTACGAGGCTGCGCCCTGGGACACCGTCTGAGGGAAGCATGGGGCCCGTGCAGATCGACATCGACGGCTCGGACCTCCCCGGCCACACCTGCGGGGGCCCGGCAGCGATTTCCCCGGCACCGAGGGGCACCCTCTGCGCCCGTGTCCGGCCGCCGGCCGTCACCTGGACCGCCCTCACCCCCGGGTGACGGGACGGGACCGCCCCCATCGGGCCCAGGGGCGTGGGTCCGATGAGGGCGGCGGCCCGGGGCGGGGGGGAAGGCCGTCCCGTGGGGGTGTCATGCGTGTGCCCGGGACCGGCGAGGTCATACATGTGACATACACCACTCATTCCGGTAGCTCGTCACCCGATCAGCACGGTGTGTCGCGAGGCCGACCGCCCGCCCGCCCATCCCCGCCGTGACCTGCACGCTTACCTTTCGACAGGGAGCCCGGCCCGGACCGGTCGAGTGAAAGCTGACCGGGTGTCAGCATGCATGGGTGGCGCGCCGCCCGTTAGCTCTGCACCAGGAGATACTCGCCAGCGCCTCTGCTCGGAGGAACCCCATGCGCAGTCCTGCCCGCCTCGTGACCGGCACCGCAGCCGCAGCACTCACCGCGGCCACGCTCGGCCTGTCCACCGCCGCGCCGTCCGCGTATGCAGGGGACGTCGGTCAACTGGTGATATCCCCGGCGGTCGCGGCTCCGGGCACCATGGTCACGGTGAGAACCACCGCTTGCGGGAATGACGCGAAGGCCGCCGGGCATGCGAACTCCCTGGAAGCGGGGAACTTCACGCTGGCGTCCACCAATCGCGAGGAGATGGTGGTCGCAACCTTCACGGTGCCGAAGAAGACCCATGCCGGTTCGTACCGCATCGACGTGACCTGCGAGAACGGCAGAATGGCCACGGGCACGCTGCGGGTGAAGGCGGCGAACAGCGCGAAGTACATCGCCGCGGGTTCCCCCGCCGGCACCGTGGAGGACAACGGCTCCGGCAACAACACGGGCAGCGGCAACTCGGTGCCTTCCCTCGACAACCTGGCAGCCAGGGGCGAGAGCCTCCTCGGGAACCAGAATCCCTTCGGTACCGGCAACTCCACCGGGAACGGGAGCGGGCGCGACAACGGCAACGGGACCGAGCGCAACACCGGTCGTGACACCGGAAACGGCCAAGGCCGCGACAACGGCAACGGGACCACCGGGAACGGCCAAGGCGGTGACACCGGAAACGGTCAAAGCGGTGACACCGGGAACGGCTACGACGGCTCCACCGTGCCCCTCTCTCCCACCGGGCACGTCAAAACTGGTGTAGGCGGCAGCGTCCGCCCGGACACCTCCCAGATCGCGGCGGGTGCCGGCGTTCTCGCCGCGTCCGCCGTCGGCGGAGCCTGGCTCCTGCGTCGTCGGGCGAGCGGCACGCAGGCGGACAGCTGACGGGGACGTACCCACGTCCCCGTACCGCCACGATTCCGTCCCGGTGGCCGCGCGTCACCGGGGCGGAACCCAACTTCCTTCCTCACGTCCTTCCCCGTCCCGGAGGACGACTCCCCGGAGGACGACCGTGTTCCAGAAGGCCAAGGGCTGGCTGGTCGCCGTCGCAGCACTGGTCGGCGTCTGGCTGATCCAGCACGGCGCCGGCACCGTGCTGGTGCCGCCGCAGCCGACCACCGCCCAGGCCTTCGCCGCCGGTCCCGGAGTGCAGCCCGGCTCGCCCGTCGCCGCCCCGTTGCGGCCCTCGACGCCCGTCCGTCTCCGTATCCCCAGCATCAAGGTGGACGCCCCGATGACCCGGCTCGGGCTCGGGTCCGACGGCAGCCTCGACGTGCCGCCGGCCGAGAACCGCAACGTCGTCGGCTGGTACAAGGACGGCACCCCGCCCGGCGCCAAGGGCACCGCGCTCGTCGCCGGCCATGTCGACAACGCAAAGGGACGGTCCGTCTTCTACGATCTGGGGACCCTGACCAAGGGCAGCACCGTCGAGGTGGTCCGGCAGGACGGGAGCACCGCCGTCTTCTCGCTCGACGCCATCGAGGTGTACAAGAACAAGGACTTCCCGGACCGGCGGGTTTACGGCGCCTCGCCGTTCGCCGCGCTGCGGCTGATCACCTGCGGCGGCGGCTTCTCACGGGACACCGGCTACCAGGGCAACGTGGTCGCGTACGCGCACCTCACCGGAGTGCGCTGACCCCGGTCGCCGATCCACTCCCTGTCGTGGGGGGAGGCCATCAGGCCCACTGGTCGAACGCCAGCTTCGCGACGAGTGAGAACACCACGACCAGCAGCACACCACGGACGAACTCGCTGCCCTTGCGCAGCGCCATCCGCGCACCGAGCAGCCCACCCGCCAGGTTGAACACAGCCATCAGCGCGGCCAGTTGCCACAGCACACTGCCCTGGTAGGCGAACATCGCGAGGGCGCCGGCGTTGGTGCAGACGTTGACGATCTTGGCGGTGGCCGACGCCGTGACCAGGTCGAGGTGGAGCACGGCGGTCAGCGCGAGCACCAGGAACGTGCCGGTGCCCGGCCCGAACAGCCCGTCGTAGAAGCCGATGCCGCCGCCGACCAGCACGATCGCGGTGACGGTACGGGCCCGGGTGACCTTCCGGTCCGTGCCCCCGCCCGCCTCCTTGCCGAACTGTGGCCGCAGCATCACGAACGCCGCCACCGCCAGCAGCACCACCATGATCACCGGACGGAGCACGTCACTGCTGATCCCGGCGGCGAAGAAGGCACCGGTCATCGATCCGGCCAGCGCCATCAGACCGATCCGCACCGCCGTCCCGACCTTCACCGGCGCCTTGCGCACGTACGTCACGGCGGCGCCCGAGGTACCGACGATGGCCACCGCCTTGTTGGTGCCGAGGACATGCGCGGCCGGGACGTGCGGCAGACCGAGCAGCAGCGCGGGCAGCAGGAGCAGCCCGCCGCCGCCCACCACGGCGTCGATCCAGCCTGCGGCGGCAGCGGCGAGGCACAGGACAACGAGGGTGGTCAGGGTGATGTCGGGCATGCTCGCGACCCTATGGACGCGATACATGTCCCGTCCAACTGCTTCTGCGGGATTACCGGAAAGTTGAGCCAACTCTGAGCTTCCGGGGCTCCGCGGCCGTCACAGGAAGGGGCCGTTCCGCAGCTGAATCCTGCCGTGGGACTCCGGTCGTACGCTTGATCCATGACCCAGGGCTGGAACGCGAGCGACATCCCCGACCAGAGCGGCCGTACGGCCGTGGTCACCGGAGCCAACAGCGGTATCGGTCTCGTCACGGCACGCGAACTGGCGCGCAGCGGTGCGCGGGTACTGCTCGCGTGCCGTGACGAGACCCGTGGCAAGGAGGCCGAGTCACGCCTCCTTGCGGCCGTGCCGGGCGCGGAGGTGGAGTTCGCACCGCTGGATCTGGCCGATCTCTCCTCCGTACGGGAGTTCGCTGCTTCGTACCGGTCCGACCGGCTGGATCTGCTGATCAACAACGCCGGTGTGATGGCCTTGCCGTACCGGAAGACGGCCGACGGTTTCGAGACCCAGTTCGGCGTCAACCACCTCGGGCACTTCGCTCTCACCGGTCTACTGCTGCCGAAGCTCCTCAACACCCCGGGCGCCCGGGTGGTGAGCGTGTCGAGCGGGATGCACGCCCTGTCCAACATCGACATGGGCGATCTCAACAGCGAGCGGAACTACCGGCGTTGGATCGCCTACGCCCGCTCGAAGACCGCCAATCTGCTCTTCGTCCATGAGCTGGCGCGCCGGCTCTCCGCGGCCGGCTCCGACGTCGTCGCCGCGGCCGCGCACCCCGGATACGCGGCGACCAATCTGCAGACGGCAGGCGTCAGGATGGAGAACCGCAGGGCCGCGGAACGGGTGGCCGGACTCGGCAACCGGATCCTCGCCCAGCCCGCGTCCTCCGGTGCGCTGCCGACGCTGTACGCGGCCACCGCGCCCGGGGTGCGCCCCGACTCGTTCACCGGCCCGAAGCTGCTGGGCTGGCGGGGTGCGCCCGCCCCGTCCTGGCGGACGGGCTGGACGCGGAACGATGTGGCGAGCGAACGCCTGTGGGTGGCGTCCGAGCAGCTCACCGGGGTGACCTGGCCGGGCCTCACCCCCTGAGGCCCAAGGTGTTTCGACGCGTCAGCCCTGCCCCTGGACGGCGGCCGGGTCCATCCACATGACCTCCCAGATGTGGTGGTCCGGGTCCTGGAAGGACCGGCCGTACATGAACCCGTGGTCGATGGGCTCGTTGGCGGGCGAACCACCGGAGGCGAGCGCCGTGTCGACCAGCTCGTCAACCTTCTCGCGGCTCTCGGCGCTCAGCGCGATGATCACCTCGGTGGACTTCGACGCGTCCGCGACGTCCTTCTTGGTGAACTCCTTGAAGCGGGGCTCGGTGAGGAGCATGGCGAAGATCGTGTCACTGATGACGAGACACGCGGTGGTCTCGTCACTGAACTGCGGGTTGCAGGAGAAGCCGAGCTTGGCGAAGAAGCCCTTCGTCGTCTCAAGGTCCTTGACCGGCAGGTTCACGAAGATCATCTGCGGCATGTCCGTCTCTTCTCTGCTCATATGCGGTGCTCTGTTCGAGCGCTTTCGATAGGTAGACGGCGGGCAGACTCCGAACTCATCGCCGACGGCGAAAAAATCGCCGGAGCTCTTCCGTCGGACCCGTGAACGTATCGAAGGACGGGGCAGGGAGCGGAGCGACCGGCCGACGGATCACCGAGAGGCTGTATGGCGTCGGGCGCGAAGCCTGAGCCGACCGGAAGAGCGAGTGAGGGCCGCGGGGGGCACTCATGCAGCGGCGGTCGGTGAACGGTGCGGCTCCGTGCCCAACGGGGGGTGAGCCGCACCCGGACAGGGACGCCCCTGCCGGCCCTCACCCCATGGGTGCGGCCATCGCCGAAAGCGCTTGCGCGCTCCTTTTGTCTCCGCCCGGGAGCCGGACATGACGAAGCGGCGGCACCCCGCACAGGGTGCCGCCGCTTCAGGGTTGTCCGGAACTGTCGTCGAGTCGTTGAGGGTGGAGGTGAGCCGACGACAGCCCGGGAGTCCGGGTGATCAGGTCAGCGGCTGTCGCTGCCCTTCGCCTCTGCCGCTGCCCGGCCTGCCTCCAGGCGCGCGACCGGGATCCGGAACGGCGAGCAGGAGACGTAGTCGAGGCCCGCCTCGTGGAAGAAGTGCACCGACTCCGGGTCGCCTCCGTGCTCGCCGCAGACACCGAGCTTCAGGTCCGGGCGGGTGGCCCGGCCGGCCGCGACGGCGCTGCGGACCAGCGAACCGACGCCGTCCTTGTCGATCGTCTCGAACGGCGACACCCCGAAGATGCCCTTCTCCAGGTACGCGGTGAAGAACGAGGCCTCCACGTCGTCACGGGAGAAGCCCCACACCGTCTGGGTCAGGTCGTTCGTGCCGAAGGAGAAGAACTGTGCGGCCTCGGCGATCTGACCGGCGGTCAGCGCGGCGCGCGGCAGCTCGATCATCGTGCCGATCGTCAGCTTCAGCTCGGTGCCGGTGGCCGCCTCGACCTCGGCGATGACCTGGTCGGCCTCCTCGCGGACGATCTCCAGCTCCTGGACCGTGCCGACAAGCGGAATCATGATCTCGGCGCGCGGGTCGCCCTTGGCATTCTTGCGGTGGGCGGCCGCCTCGGCGATCGCCCGCACCTGCATCGCGAACAGACCGGGGATGACCAGACCGAGCCGGACGCCACGCAGACCGAGCATCGGGTTCTGCTCGTGCAGCTTGTGCACGGCCTGGAGCAGCCGCAGGTCGTTCTCGTTCGCGTCCTTGCGGGACTCGGCGAGCGCGACCCGTACCGACAGCTCGGTGATGTCGGGCAGGAACTCGTGCAGCGGCGGGTCGAGCAGCCGCACGGTGACGGGCAGCCCGTCCATCGACTCGAACAGCTCGATGAAGTCGGCCTTCTGGAGCGGCAGCAGCGCGGCAAGCGCGGCCTCACGCTCCTCGTCGGTGTCCGCGAGGATCAGCTTCTCGACCATCTCGCGGCGCTCGCCGAGGAACATGTGCTCGGTGCGGCACAGGCCGATGCCCTGGGCGCCGAAGCGCCGCGCCCGCAGCGCGTCCTCGGCGTTGTCCGCGTTGGCCCGCACGCGCAGCCGGCGCACCCGGTCCGCGTACGCCATGATCCGGTGCACGGCGGCGACCAGCTCGTCGGCGTCGTCGGCGCCCGCGTGCATCCGGCCCTCGAAGTACTCGACGACCGGGGACGGCACGACGGGGACCTCACCCAGGTACACCTTGCCGGTGGAGCCGTCGACCGAGACGATGTCGCCCTCCTCGACGACGGTCCCGCCGACGGTCAGCCGACGCCGCTTGGTGTCGACCTCGATCTCCTCGGCGCCGCAGACACAGGTCTTGCCCATGCCACGGGCGACGACGGCGGCGTGCGAGGTCTTGCCGCCGCGCGAGGTCAGGATGCCCTCGGCGGCGATCATGCCGTCGAGGTCGTCGGGGTTGGTCTCGCGGCGGATCAGGATGACCTTCTCGCCCGACCGGGACCACTTGACCGCGGTGTACGAGTCGAAGACCGCCTTGCCGACCGCGGCGCCCGGCGACGCGGCGATGCCACGGCCGAGCAGCACCGTCTTCGCGTCCTCGTCGAAGCGCGGGAACATCAGCTGCGCCAGCTGAGCGCCGTTGACGCGCTGGAGCGCCTCCGCCTCGTCGATGAGCCCCTGGTCGACGAGCTGCGTCGCGATCCGGAACGCGGCACCGGCGGTGCGCTTGCCGACCCGGGTCTGGAGCATCCACAGCTGGCCGCGCTCGATGGTGAACTCGATGTCGCACAGGTCCTTGTAGTGCGTTTCGAGCGTCTGCATGATCTGCATCAGCTGGTCGTACGACTTCTTGTCGATCGACTCCAGATCGGCGAGCGGCACGGTGTTGCGGATACCCGCGACGACGTCCTCGCCCTGCGCGTTCTGCAGGTAGTCGCCGTACACGCCCGCGTGGCCGCTGGCCGGGTCGCGGGTGAAGGCGACGCCCGTACCGGAGTCGGGACCGAGGTTGCCGAAGACCATCGAACAGATGTTGACGGCCGTGCCGAGGTCGCCGGGGATGCGCTCCTGGCGACGGTAGAGCTTGGCACGGTCGGTGTTCCACGAGTCGAAGACGGCCTTTATGGCCAGGTCCATCTGCTCGCGCGGGTCCTGCGGGAAGTCACGCCCGGCGTCGCGCGTGACGATCTTCTTGAACTGCTTGACCAGCTTCTTCAGGTCGGCCGCGTCGAGATCCACGTCGACGGTGACACCCTTGGCCTCCTTCGCGGCCTCCAGCGCCTCCTCGAAGAGGTCGCCGTCGACGCCGAGGACGGTCTTGCCGAACATCTGGATCAGTCGGCGGTACGAGTCCCACGCGAACCGCTCGTCGCCTGCCTGGGCGGCGAGACCGACGACGGACTCGTCGGAGAGGCCGATGTTGAGAACGGTGTCCATCATGCCGGGCATCGAGAACTTCGCGCCGGAGCGGACGGAGACCAGCAGGGGGTCGTCGGCCTGGCCGAGCTTCTTGCCCATCCGCTTCTCCAGGGCGGCGAGGTGCGCACTCACCTCGTCGCGGAGCGCCGTCGGCTCCTCACCACTCTCGAGGTAGACCTTGCATGCCTCGGTGGTGATCGTGAAGCCCGGAGGGACGGGCAACCCGAGGTTCGTCATCTCGGCGAGGTTGGCACCCTTGCCGCCGAGCAAGTCCTTCAGATCCTTGTTGCCCTCGGTGAAGTCATAAACGAACTTCTGACCCGGGAGCTCCGGCGTGGGTACGTGAGGATCTTTGTTTTCCGACACGGGTCTCGACTCCTAGAGGACTCGGGTGGCTGCCCTGACGGCGAGGAACATACCCAGATCGAAGGTGCCTGGGTACGTCCACTTGCGCGTCATACGGCCTTAACCACTCGTCCGCCAGCAGATCGAAAGTTTCGTTCCAGAGCCACGCATCGAATCATTCATTCACTTCTTGAACGTATCACTACTTAAAGTTCCCGAGATCGCGAGAATTTACACGGTACGTAGTGGATTCATCGATCGATCAAAGTAAAGCCCTGGTGGCACCCAGTGCCACCATTTGAGAAGTGCAGTTCCCAAAAACCCGCTCATCTGAGCAACGCACCCCTCAGGGGTGGCGAGAATCACGCCCCGCCGGGCGCTCAGATGTCACTATCCGGACAGCTTCGAGGACACGCATGGTCACACGACGACCGCAAGGAGCGAAGGAATGCGGGCGCGGCACCCCCCATCGCATGCCACTGCACCCCATGCCGTCCGATCCCCCCTCGGTTCACCCTCAGTTCACTCCGGATTGACGCTCAGATGAGCGGGAGTGAATCAGGGGCACCCGGTGCCTCAGCCGCCCGAGGTGTCGAGCTCGGCTTCCGCGCTCACGCCCGAGCAGTCGTAGGGGTCCTTCAGCCAGCCGTCCGGCAGCACCACACGGTTGTTGCCGGAGGTACGCCCGCGCGGCCCGTCCGCTCCGTCCGGCCAGGCCTGGTCCAGGTCGAGCTCGTGCAGCTGCGCACCCAGCTCGTCCAGCGACGAGGTGATCGCCAACTTCTTGCGCATCTCCGAGCCGACCGAGAAGCCCTTGAGATACCAGGCCACATGCTTACGGAAGTCGATCACGCCACGGGTCTCGTCGCCGATCCACTCCCCCAGCAGTGTCGCGTGCCGCAGCATCACCGTCGCGACCTCCCGGAGCGTCGGCGCCTGCCTCGCCTCCGCACCCTCGAAGGCACTCACCAGGTCGCCGAAGAGCCACGGGCGCCCCAGGCAGCCGCGGCCCACGACCACGCCGTCACAGCCGGTCTCGCGCATCATCCGGCGGGCGTCGTCCGCACACCAGATGTCGCCGTTGCCGAGGACCGGGATCTCCGGGACGTGCTCCTTGAGGCGGGCGATCGCGTCCCAGTCGGCGGTGCCGCCGTAGTGCTGGGCGGCCGTCCTGCCGTGCAGGGCGACGGCCGTGACGCCCTCCTCCACCGCGATCCGGCCCGCGTCGAGATAGGTGAGGTGGTCGTCGTTGATGCCCTTGCGCATCTTGATGGTGACCGGAAGGTCGCCCGCGTTGGATACGGCCTCGTTGAGGATCGCGCGCAGCAGCGGCCGCTTGAACGGGAGCGCGGAGCCGCCGCCCTTGCGGGTCACCTTGGGGACCGGGCAGCCGAAGTTCAGGTCGATGTGGTCGGCGAGGTTCTCGTCGACGATCATGCGGACGGCCTTGCCGACCGTGACCGGGTCCACTCCGTACAGCTGGATCGAGCGCGGGGTCTCGCTCGCGTCGAAGTGAATGAGCTGCATGGTCTTCTCGTTGCGCTCGACCAGCGCCCGCGTCGTGATCATCTCGCTGACGAACAGCCCCTTGCCGCCGGAGAACTCCCGGCACAGGGTGCGGTACGGGGCGTTGGTGATACCGGCCATGGGTGCGAGCACCACCGGCGGCTGCACCGCGTGCGGGCCGATCCGGAGCTGCGGGAGCGAGGGGACGAGCGTGGTCATTGCTCCATTGTCGCGTACGGCGGGAGCTGCTTCGGTGGGCGCCGGAGCGAGAAGCGACCGTGGGCCCGGATCACCAGGGGTGATCCGGGCCCACGGTCGTACGGGCGCCGAGAAGGCGTCAGCTCTGCTTCGCGGAGTCGCCCTCGTGGGTCGACGTCGCGGCATCGGCGGACGCCGGGGCCTGCTCGGACCCGGCGCGCTCACGCATCTTACGGAGCAGCTCCTGCTTCTGGTCGGCCGCCGCCTTGCGGTCGGCATTGCGCGCGGGGCCCACGCCCTGCTGATCGGCGCGGGACAGCTTCTTGCGCTGTCCGCCGACACCGAGAAGGTTGTTGCGGCTCTTGGCCACGGGGTTCTCCCATCCATGGTGAGACGTCATGAGACATGAGGTCGTGAGCGACCTGGAATCGATCCGGTGGGCGACGGGCGGTCGGGCCCGCCGCGCTCTCACTCGTAGATCTGGAAGAACGAAGACATGCGGGAACCGTACCCCGGCCGGACCGGGCGCAGCACCAGAATTTTGGTCGGTGCTGTTTTCGGCCGGTGCCGCGCCGCTGCTGTTGACGCATGGTCGTGTGGTGCCCCATGTGCAACGAAGCCCCCGGTTCCGTACGAGGAACCGGGGGCTTCGCGGTGGAACAGCGATGCGTCAGCAGCCGAGCAGACGGGCGCCGAGGTACGCCTGGATCTGGTCCAGCGAGACGCGCTCCTGCTTCATGGTGTCGCGCTCGCGCACCGTGACCGCGTTGTCGTCGAGGGTGTCGAAGTCGACAGTGACGCAGAACGGCGTACCGATCTCGTCCTGGCGGCGGTAGCGGCGGCCGATGGCGCCCGCGTCGTCGAACTCGATGTTCCAGTTCTTCCGCAGGTCGGTCGCGAGACCCTTGGCCTTCGGCGACAGCTGCGGGTTGCGGGACAGCGGCAGCACCGCGACCTTGACCGGCGCGAGGCGCGGGTCGAGGCGCATCACGGTGCGCTTCTCCATGACGCCCTTGGCGTTGGGCGCCTCGTCCTCGATGTAGGCGTCGAGGAGGAAGGCCAGCATGGCGCGGCCGACACCGGCTGCGGGCTCGATGACGTACGGCGTCCAGCGGTCGCCGGCCTCCTGGTCGAAGTACGACAGGTCCGTGCCCGAGGCCTTGGAGTGCGCCTTGAGGTCGTAGTCCGTGCGGTTGGCGACGCCCTCCAGCTCACCCCACTCGCTGCCGCCGAAGCGGAAGCGGTACTCGATGTCGGCGGTGCGCTTGGAGTAGTGGGAGAGCTTCTCCCTCGGGTGCTCGAACCAGCGCATGTTCTCCTCGCGCATACCGAGGTCCGTGTACCAGTTCCAGCGCTGGTCCATCCAGTACTGGTGCCACTCCTCGTCCTCGCCGGGCTTGACGAAGAACTCCATCTCCATCTGCTCGAACTCGCGGGTCCGGAAGATGAAGTTGCCCGGAGTGATCTCGTTCCGGAAGGACTTGCCCATCTGCGCGATGCCGAACGGCGGCTTCTTGCGCGAGGTCTGCTGGACCTGACCGAAGTTGGCGAAGATGCCCTGCGCGGTCTCGGGACGCAGGTAGGCGACCGAGCCGGAGTCCTGGGTCGGGCCGAGGTGCGTGGAGAGCAGGCCCGAGAACTGCTTGGGCTCGGTGAAGGTGCCCTTGTTGCCGCAGTTCGGGCAGTTGAGGTCGGCGAGCCCGTTGACCGGCGGCTTGCCGTGCTTCTCCTCGTACGCCTCCTCCAGGTGGTCGGCGCGGTAGCGCTTGTGACAGGAGGTGCACTCGGTCAGCGGATCGGTGAACGTGGCGACATGGCCGGAGGCGACCCACACTTCGGGGGCCAGGATGACCGACGAGTCGAGACCGACCACGTCCTCGCGCGAAGTGACCATGTAGCGCCACCACTGGCGCTTGAGGTTCTCCTTCATCTCCACGCCCAGCGGCCCGTAGTCCCAGGCGGCCTTCTGGCCACCGTAGATCTCACTGCAGGGGTAAACGAAGCCACGGCGCTTGCTCAGGCTGACGATGGAGTCGATCTTGTCGGCGGCCACGGTGCTCTCTTCATTACGACGACGAATTTGGACAGGGGTGGCGCGAAGCGCCTCGGTGGGGGGTGGTGGTCGGGAGACGGGCGGGCGAATGCTTCAGATTACCGGCGGGCACGCCCTCCGGATCAAATCGGTGCGCGGACGGCTCACCCAGTGGGCACCCCATCCGGCTTGTTGACAATCGTTTCCATTTTTGTTGAAAATGACTGTCATGAACATACGCCGCCTCATACCCACCGCTGCCGTCGCCGGAGCAGTCGCCCTCGGGCTCACAGCCCTGTCCGCCTGCTCCCCGTCGGACGCCGCCGACCACAAGGCCGGCGACAAGCTGAATGTGGTGGCGTCGTTCTACCCCATGCAGTTCCTTGCCGAGGAGATCGGCGGGACCCATGTCTCGGTCAGCACGCTGACCAAGCCGGGCGTCGAGCCGCATGACCTGGAGCTCAGTCCGCGGCAGATCGGCGGACTCGGCGACGCCGACTACATCCTCTATCTCAAGGGTATCCAGCCCGCCGTCGACGACGCGATCAAGCTGTCCGGGTCGACCCACAGCGTCGACGCGGCGAAGCTGACCACGCTGGAGGACCACGGCACCGAGACCGGCGGCGGCGAGCACGACCACGAGCACAAGGGCGAGGACGCGGGGGCCGACCCGCACATCTGGCTGGACCCGGTGAAGTACGCCGAGGTCGCCAAGGGCGTCGGCGCGTCCCTGGAGAAGACCGACCCCGGCCACGCCGCGGACTACCGCAAGAACACGGACGCTCTGGTCAAGAGGCTCGACGCGCTGAACACGGCGTACGAGACGGGCCTGAAGAACACCACCACCAAGACGTTCATCACCACGCACTCCGCCTTCGGCTACCTCGCCGAGCGCTACGGCCTGGTCCAGGAGGGCATCGCCGGCATCGACCCCGAGGCCGAGCCCAGCCCCGCCCGGATCCAGGAGATCCACACCATCGCGAAGAAGACCAAGGCCACCACGGTCTTCTTCGAGACCCTCGCCAGCGACAAGACCGCGAAGACCGTCGCGGCGGACACCGGCCTGAGGACCGACGTCCTCGACCCGCTCGAGGGAATCACGGACAAGTCCAAGGGCGCTGACTACTTCGAGGTCATGCAGTCCAACCTCGCCGCCCTCCAGAAGGCGCTCGGCGCGAAGTGATCCTCGTAACACCCGCCACAGCAGCATCGGAGGCGCTCATGTCCGAGCCCGAGAGCACCCAGCCCGACCCCGTGATAGCCCTGCGCGGAGCCACCGCGACCCTCGGCGCGCGCCCCGTGCTGCGTGGCATCGACCTCACCGTGCACCGCGGCGAGGTCGCCGCGCTGCTCGGCGCCAACGGCTCCGGCAAGTCCACGGCCGTGCGGTCCGTCATCGGCCAGGTCCCGCTCACCGGCGGCTCGGTCGAGCTGTTCGGTACCCCCCTGCGCCGCTTCCGCAGCTGGGCACGGATCGGCTACGTACCGCAGCGCACCACGGCGGCCAGCGGGGTTCCCGCCACCATCCGCGAGGTCGTCTCCGCCGGGCGGCTGTCCCGTACGAAGCTGGGGCTGCTCCGCAAGGCGGACCGGGCCGCCGTCGACCGCGCCATCGCGCTCGTCGGCCTCGCCGACCGGGCCGGGGACTCGGTGAGCGCGCTCTCCGGCGGCCAGCATCAGCGGGTGCTGATCGCGCGGGCACTCGCCGCCGAGCCCGAGCTGCTGATCATGGACGAGCCCATGGCCGGCGTCGACCTGGCCAGCCAGGAGATCCTCGCCGAGACGCTGCGCGAGCAGGTGGCGACCGGCACCACCGTGCTGCTCGTCCTGCACGAGCTGGGCCCGCTGGAACCCCTCATCGACCGCGCTATCGTCCTCCGCGACGGCTGTGTGATGCATGACGGGCCGCCCCCGAAGGCCGTCGGCCAGCACGCGCTGCCCGGCCACGACCATGTACACCCCCATGCGGCTTCCGAGCCCGTCCGGACGGGACTGCTGACCTGATCATGGAATTTCTCCAGCCCCCCTTCATGCAGCGGGCTCTGCTCGCCGCCGTACTGGTCGGCGTCATCGCGCCCTCCGTCGGCATCTACCTCGTGCAGCGCCGCCAGGCCCTGATGGGCGACGGCATCGGCCACATCGCGATGACCGGTGTCGGTCTCGGCTTCCTACTCTCCACCAGCCCGGTCTGGATGGCCACGGCCGTCGCCGTCGTCGGCTCGATCGTCATGGAACTGGTCCGCTGGTACGGACGCACGCGCGGCGACATCGCGCTGGCCATGCTCTTCTACGGCGGTATGGCGGGCGGTGTGCTGCTGATCAATCTCTCCGACACCGGCTCCAACGCCAACCTCACCTCGTACCTCTTCGGCTCCCTCTCCACGGTCTCGTCCGAGGACATCACCGCGATCTGCCTGCTCGCCGCCTTCGTGCTGCTGGTGACGCTGGGGCTGCGGCGACAGCTGTTCGCGGTCAGTCAGGACGAGGAGTTCGCGCGGGTCACCGGACTGCCGGTGCGCGCACTCAATCTGCTGATCGCGGTCACGGCTGCGGTCACCGTCACCGTGGCGATGCGGGTCGTCGGTCTGCTGCTGGTCAGCGCGCTGATGGTGGTCCCGGTCGCCGCGGCGCAGCAGATCTCGAAGTCCTTCAAGGTGACGTTCGTGCTGTCCGTCGTCATCGGTACGGCGGTGACCCTGGCCGGCACCGTGACCTCCTACTACCAGGACGTACCGCCCGGCGCGACCATCGTGCTGCTGGCCATCGGCGTCTTCGTCATGCTGACCCTGCTCGCCACGCCGCTGGCCAGAAGGCGTGCCCGCAGCAGCGACGCGGTCACGGCGGAGTGCACCCTGGAAGGGGAGACTCCGGAAGTACCGGCTGCCCGCCCGGCCACGAACGGCGTCCGGGTCTGACCCCGGCGCACGGGCGGGCTGGCACAATGGCCCGACACATGTACGGGCGACATGAGGAGGCACCTGTGGCGACGGCGCCGATCAGTGGAACGAACGCAGCCCCGGTACGTGGCCGGTCGACCCGGCAGCGGGCCGCGGTGGCGGCGGCGCTCGACGAGGTGGACGAGTTCCGCAGCGCCCAGGAGCTGCACGACGTACTCAAGCACCGCGGTGACTCGGTCGGGCTGACCACCGTCTACCGCACCCTGCAGTCCCTCGCCGACGCGGGCGAGGTGGACGTCCTGCGCACGACGGACGGTGAGTCCGTCTACCGGCGCTGCTCGACCGGCGAGCACCACCACCACCTGGTGTGCCGGGTCTGCGGCAAGGCGGTCGAGGTCGAGGGTCCCGCGGTGGAACAGTGGGCGGAGACGATCGCCTCGCAGCACGGGTTCGTGAATGTGGCGCACACGGTGGAGGTCTTCGGTACGTGTGCGGAGTGCGCGACGGCGACGGGGAGCTGAAGCGGGACCGGCGGCACGCGGGACCGGCGGGCGGTGCTCGAAGGAGCGCCGCCCGCCGGTGCGTCATGGTGACGGCCGCCGGTGCGTCAGGCGGTGGCCGCCGGAGCGTCACACGGTACGGAACGCCAGCACCACGTTGTGGCCGCCGAAGCCGAAGGAGTTGTTGAGCGCCGCGATCCGTCCGTCGGGCAGGGGGCGGGGCTCGCCGCGGACGATGTCGGCGTCCGTGTCGATCGCCGGGTCGGGGTCGTCGACGTTGATGGTCGGCGGGGCGAGCCTGTGGTGCAGGGCGAGCACGGTGGCGATCGTCTCCACGCCGCCCGCACCGCCGATCAGGTGTCCGGTCATGGACTTGGTGGCCGATATCGCGAAGTGGTCGGTGTGGTCGCCGAAGAACTGACGCAGCGCCCTGATCTCGGCGATGTCGCCGAGCGGGGTCGAGGCGGCGTGCGCGTTGATGTGCGCGATCTCGGCCGGTTCGAGGCCGGTGGAGTCCGTCAGGGACCGCAGCGCGGCGGATATTCCGCGGCCCGTCGGCTCCGGCTGGGTGATGTGGTGGCTGTCGAAGGAGACGCCTTCGCCGAGGGCCTCGGCGTAGACCCTGGCACCGCGCCGGGCTGCGTGCTCGGCGGACTCCAGGACGACGAGGCCCGCGCCCTCACCCAGGACGAAACCGTCGCGCCCGGTGTCGAAGGGGCGCGAGGCGCCGGTCGGATCGTCATTGTTCGTGGACATCGCCATCATGTTGCCGAAGGCGGCGAAGTTCAGCGGGTGCACCGGCGCCTCGGTGCCACCGGCGATGACGACGTCGGCGCGGCCGCTGCGGATCATGGTGATGGCGTAGCCGATGGCCTCGGCGCCGGAGGCGCAGGCACTCCCGAGGGCGTGGGCCCCGGCGCGGGCACCGACTTCGAGGCTGATGTGGGCCGACGGGCTGTTGGGCATCATCATCGGGATCGTGTGCGGGGAGACCCTCCGGGCTCCCCGCGTCTTGAGGATGTCGTACTGCTGGAGCATGGACGTCACCCCGCCGACCGCGGTGGCGACCACGACGCCGAGGCGGTCGGGGTCGACCGGCTCGTCGTCTCCCGCCCGGCCCTTGAACCCGGCGTCCTCCCACGCCTCGCGGGCGGCGACGAGGGCGAACTGGGCGACGCGGTCGAGCCTGCGCGCCTGGGCGGGCGGGAAGATCTCCGCGGGCTCCACCGCGATCTCGGCGGCGATGCGCACCGGGAGTTCCTCGGCCCATGCGTGCGGTAGCCGTCGGGCGCCGGAGCGCCCGGCGAGCAGCGCGTCCCAGGTCGCGATGGTGTCGCCACCGAGCGGCGTGGTCGCGCCCATGCCGGTGACCACTACAGTGCGGTTCTTCTTATCCACAGAAATCTTTCTCCAACGTCTGAACTGGAATTGCGCGGCCTCGGGTCCGCTCCGGCTCGCTCTGTTTCGTGTGGAGCGGAATGGGGCGTCCCCCCTGGGCGTGTGCCCGTTGGTGCGGAATTCCGCCCTCCCGGTCCTGGGCGGTGGCGATTTTCCGGGATATGCGGACGGCCGTCGCCAGCAAGGGGCTGACGCATTGGGGTCCGCCGGCCCCGGCGAGACCCGTCACCAGGGACAGGGACGCGACGACGGCTCCGCCGCGGTCCCGCAGCGGGGCGGCGACCGCGAAGGTGCGCCGCTCCGTCCGGAATTCGCCCGCGGCGTAGCCCGAGCGCCTGACCTGACTGACGATCCTGCGCAGGACCAGGGGGTCGGGCACTTCCCCTGCCGTGTGCCGGGTCAGCGTGCGGGCCAGGATGTCCTCCTGCGCCTCGGGGCTCGCGTAGGCGAGCAGGACGTTTCCCGAGGCGGTGGTGTGCAGGGGGAACCGGTCGCCGACGGTCATCGGTGCCACGCGCACCGGATCGCCCCAGCCGAGACTCTCCAGCCAGATCCCCTCGGCGCCGTCGCGGACCGAGAGATTCACTGTTGCTTTCGTCTTCTCGTGGAGTCGCAGCATGTGCGGCAGCGCCGCGGCGCGCAGCGCGCGGTGCCGCGGCGCGTGCGCGGCCAGTTCCCACAGCCTCAGCCCGATGGTGTATCTGCCCCCTTCCCCCCGCTCCAGCACCCCCAGGGAGACAAGCTTGGTCGCCATGCGGTGTGCCGTCGCCACAGGAAGGCCGGAGAGGCGGCTGATATCGCTCACCGACAGCGAGTGGTCCCGACCGCTGAAGACACCGAGAACACTGAAGGCGCGCTCGACGACCGAGCGGTTTTCCGTGGTGTTGCGGATTTCCATCCGTAGGCCTCGCTTTCGCCTGGTGCACCTTGATGCACTGCGATCCCCCGGTGAGACGAGCAAGATCCTCACAGGTATGGAGTAATTGCAAAGGTTGCTTCGATGACGCAGAGGGAGCCAGTGCCCGAACAGCCACGTCACCCGCCCGTCGGCGGCGACAGCACGAGCGCCGTCGACCGACGAGCGGGTGATCGCCAGGGGTCGGGGTCTCCTGACCGGCCGTCACCCCGGTTGCCCTGCGGGCCGCGTGACGGGGCGTCGGAGCCCGGCCACGCGGCCGCGCCGGGTCACTGCGGCGGCAGGTCGCGGCGCGGGTGCCGGGGGCGCAGGGAGGGGTCGACCGCGGGGATGCCCACTCTGAAGAAGACCAGCGGGCGTTCGCCGTCCTCGGCCCCGCACAGGGCGGCCAGGTCCCCGACCGTGTGCGGGCAGTCGATGACGTGGCTCTGGGGGTGGACGTAGATCCCCTGCCGGAAGAGGTCCAGCCAGAGGCGGGTGACCAGACGTCCGGCCGTCACCTCCTGGGCCAGGTCCTCGCCCTTGCCCAGGATCACCAGGACGACGCCGTCACCGGCGGTCGCGCCGGAGGAGAGCGGGGTGAGAAGGCGCGGCAGCCCCAGCGGGCGCAGCGCCCGGTAGACGGCCGGGGAGAAGAGCAGCCCCATGAGGAAGCGCTCCACCCGGTTCAGTACCAGCATGACGTCGTTCAGACCGTCGCGGTGGTACTTGGGGTGACGGGGGCTCAGCCGGGTCCATGCCATGAGTTCGGCGGCGATTCCGGGGTCGCCGAAGAACCAGTGGTAGGCGCGGACGAGCAGCGGCCTGGCCGCGGCCGTGCTGATCGCGGCCACCCGGAAGCCCGCCGTGCGGGCGGTTTCCCGCGCGGCCTCGATCGCCTCCGGGGCGATCTGTCGCGGGGCCCAGGCGCCGCGCCAGACTCGGCGGACGGCGATGTCGGACGCCCGGAAGCCGGTGTCGTAGGGGCGCTCGGCTTGCCGTAGCCGGCCCACGCGCCGGGCCGCGGTGTCGAGGTCGAGCTCGAAGTCGACGGCGATGCCCTGCTCGGCCGCGGCAATGAGCAGGCTCTCCACGTACGTGCCCAGCGACAGCCGCAGGTCGCGGTGGGCCGGGTCGCTCGGCCCCAGCGCGTCCTCGGCGCGCCAGCCGACCTCGATGTGGTCGGTGCCGTGGCGGAGCTCCCAGGGCTGCGTGTTGTGCGCGTTCGCCGCCCGGGAGGCCTGGGTGGCGACCTCGCTCAGCCGGTCCAGGGACGTGGTCGTCTTCTCGGGACTCGTCATGCTCTGACTCCGTCCTTGTGACGCCGCTCCTCGGCCGGGGCGGTGTCCGCGCCGGTGGTCGGGCCGGTGGTCGGGCCGGTGGTGGCGGGGGCTCCTTCCCCGGCCGACTCCCGGATGCCGAAGCGGCCGTGGACACTCCGCAGCCAGGAGGGGGCCCACCAGCTGATGCGGCCGGTGGCCCGGAGCGACGCCGGTACGAGCGCGCCGCGCACCAGGACGGCGTCGATGAGGATCGCCAGGCCGGTGGCGGCACCGTAAAGCTTGATCAGGGAGACGCCGGAGGTGAGCATCGCGAAGAAGGAGACCGCGAGGATGGCCGCGGCCGCGGTGATCACCGGCCCGCTCGCGCCGAGGCCGTCGCGGACGGCGGTGGCCAGGTCGCCGGTGCGCTCGTAGTGCTCCTTGATCCGGGAGATCAGGAAGACTTCGTAGTCCATCGACAGTCCGAAGGCGATGCAGAAGACCAGGACCGGCATGGAGACCGCCAGCGGCGAGGGGGTGAAGCCGAGGGCGTCGGAGAGGTTGCCGTCCTGGAAGATCCAGACCGTCACGCCGAGGATCGAGACCAGGCTGAGCAGGTTGAGCAGCAGTGCCCTGATCGGCTGGACCACGCTGCCGGTGAGCAGGAACAGGAAAAGGAGGCTGAAGACCACGATCAGGACGAGGGCGATCGGCAGCTTGTCGGCGATGGACTGGTTGATGTCGGTGACCTGGGCCGCCTGGCCGCCGACGAGCACGCTGTTGCCGGCCGGGGGGGCGATGTCCCGTACGTCGCGGGCGAGTTGGGAACCCTCGGAGGAGTACGGGGCCACGTCCGTCTGGACCTGGAGCCAGGTCGCGGTGCCGTTGTCGTAACGGGTCGCCTGGGCCGCCGGCATGGGAGCGGCCTTGGCGCCCTTCTCGAAGACGCCTGCGGCGCTGACGACCTTGGTCACCTCGTCCGTCCGCGACAGGGCGGTGGCGTACGCCGCGAGGTCGGCGTCGGTGCCCTTCCAGTTCCGGGCGACCACGTTGAGCGCGTGCTCGTCGCCGGTGCCGAAGTCCTTGCGCAGCGCCTCGGCCACGACCCGGCTCTCGCTGCCCTTCGGCAGCACCCGCTCGTCGGGGACGCCGAACTGCGAGTGACCGAAGGGCAGTGCCATGCCGATCAGCAGGATGACGACGGGCGTGGCGAACAGCAACGGCCGGCGGAACGCGAGACCGGCGATGCGGCCCCAGGTGGTGTTCGCGGCGGGGCGGGGCGCGGTCCGCCGGGCCCAGCCCAGGGCGTCGATCTTGTCGCCGAGCAGGATGAGGGCCGGGGGCAGCAGCAGGAGGGCGCCGCCGACGGACAGCAGGACCACCGAGATACCGGCGAAGGCGAAGGAGCGCAGGAAGTACTGGTCGAAGACCAGCAGGGTGGCGAGGGCGGCACCGACGACGCCACCGCTGACGAACACGGTGCGGCCCGCGGTCGCGCGGGTGACGCGGAGGGCGTCGGCGTTGCTGCGGCCGGCGGCGCGTTCCTCGCGGTAGCGGGTGACGATCAGCAGGCTGTAGTCGACCGCGAGACCGAGCCCGAGTGCGGTGACGAGGTTCACCCCGAAGACCGAGACGTCGGTGAACCGGGAGAGAACGTTGAGGA
This sequence comes from Streptomyces sp. NPDC051020, assembly GCF_040683105.1. NCBI lineage: Bacteria > Bacillati > Actinomycetota > Actinomycetes > Kitasatosporales > Streptomycetaceae > Streptomyces > Streptomyces sp. NPDC051020. The sequence continues at coordinate 99,535 of NZ_JBFBCG010000019.1, forward strand.
TGCCCATCGAGCCGACCACGGTGAGCAGCGCGAGCAGCAGCGGGAGCAGCGCTGCGATCAGGCCACGAAACACGAGAACGAGCAGCAGCAGCGTCAGCGGGATCGCGATGGTCTCCGCGGCGACGATGTCCTTCTCGATCTGTGTGTTCATGTCGTTGTTGACGGCGTTGATGCCGCCGAAAGAAACCGCCACGTCGCCGTCCGGGTCGGACAGGTCCTCGTGGAGCTTCTTGGTGGTCTTGAGGCTCTCGTTCTCGTCACCGTTGACCCGGACCAGGACCAGCCCCGCGTCGTCGGAGCGCAGCGACGGGTCGGCAGTGGCGAAGTACGAGGACACGATCCGGGCTCCGGAGGCGTCGCCGATCGTCTTGGTGACCCGGTCGGCGGCGGCGCGCGCTTCGGCGCTGTCGACCCCACCCTTGGTGTCCTTGATCATGACCACCATGTTGGGCTGGCTCTCCGGGAAGGAGTGCTCCAGCGCCGAGGTGGCGGCCACGGAGTCGGAGGCGGGGTCGTCGAACCCGCCGGACTTGAGGTTTTCGAGTACGCCTGCGCCGGCCGCGCCGGTGATGATCAGGAACAGCAGCCCTGCGAGCAGGGTGAACCACGGGCCGCGCCGGCTCTGCCGACCGCTTTGGGGTGGCACCGAAGTGGTCACCATGGGAGGTCCTTTCGTTCTTCTCTGACGGTTCGTCCGATGCCTGTCCGGGCTCTGCCGAGCGCTGTCGGGCCTCATCGGTACTGGGGGATGCGGAGGTACTGGGCGTTGCGTCGAGGAGCACGGCTCGTCCTCTACAGGACACGCCTGTCGATGGACCGACCCGAGTCAGAGTGATGCTCCCATTCGAGAGCACCGATCTGAATATGAATCAGTGTTGCCATTCAGTGAACACTGGTCCAAGAGCAATGCTCTGATCGTGGACCAGTGATCCAATCGGCGACCAGGGGGCAAACTTCAGGCCATGAGCGTGGTCCGAGGAGCCAAAGAAAGGGCCCGCGCCGAGGTCGGCGCGGCCATCAAGGAGGAGGCCAGGCGCCAGCTTGCGGCGGAGGGGGCGGCGCGGCTGCCCCTGCGAGCGGTGGCCCGTGAGCCGGGCATGGCACCGTCGGCCGTCCACCGCTGCTTCCCGAATCGCGACGATCTCCTCACGGCCCTCATCGTCGACGCGTACGACGCCCTCGGCGCCGCCGCCGGGGCCGCGCCCACGGAAGCCGGGACGGCGGATCCGCTGCGGAGCTGAACCGCGGCCTGCCGGGCGATCCGGGGCTGGGCGCTCACCCAGCCCCACGAGTACGCCCTGATCTACGGCTCGCCCGTCCTTGGGCAGGACGCCCCGCCGGACACCGTCGGTCCCGCCTCGCGTGCCGTTCTCGCCCTGGTCGACGTCGTGAAGGCGGCCGACGCGGCGGGGCGCTCGCCTCGTTCCCCGGGAGCGGGCGGCGACACGAGGGGATGAGCGCCGACGCCCAACCACTCTTCGAGGAGTCCGGCCGCGCGATTGCGCCGACGGCCGCGATCCGGCCGGCCGCCGTCCGGGCGCAGCTCTTCGGGCTGATCAGCTTCGAGGCGTTCGGGCGATTCGACCGGACCATCGACGCCCGTGACGACGTGTTCGACCAGGCGGCGCTCGACCTGGCGCACCAGGCCGGGCTGCGCCCCACCGGCACCGTATCCGCCGCCGGGGCGGCGGGCCGGGTCGCCGGGCCGGCGATACCGTACGGACATCCGCGGGACACACGCGACGGCAGATCGACATCCGCCCTTTCAAGTCATGTTCATTCCGCTGAGTGAAAAGGCGCGCCGCCCACCCTTGCCGCTTGCAGAACTCTGAACACACGGCGAGAAGTTGACGCATAACCAGATCGAGACACTCCATCACCATGGCCTTGTGGGTTGCCCATTACCCGGGCTCCTTCGCACGACCTGTCATTTCGTCCACTTCTGACGCCGTGTCATGTCCGTCAATATCGGATCGGGGTATCAGCAGCTGTGACTGGTATAGCCATCGTCGGCATGTCGTGCCGCTTTCCCGGCGCCGGGAACCTCAACGAGTTCTGGCAGATGACCATCAACGCCGAGCCGCAGTTCGCAGGGGTGCCCGAATCGCGCTGGGATCACTCCAAGTACCACAGACCAGGCGATTTCCGGGAGTCGCACAGTACGTACACCGACCGGGTGGCCTTCCTCCCCGCCATCGACCAGTTCGCCCCGTCCCACTACGGCGTACCACCGCGCCGGGCGAGGGCCATGGACCCCCAGCAACGCCTCTTCGTCGACCTCGCCCGGGAGGCCCTGCAGGACGCCGGCTGGGAGCGGAACTCCTTCGACCGCGCGACGACCGGCGTGTTCGCCGGGGTGTCCTCGATCGACTACCGCGACGCGGCCTTCGCACGGATCAACGCCAGGCTCCTCGCGGACGGCTCGTTTCACGTCGGCGAGGACGACCCCGAACTCCTGGCCGGCCTGGAAGAGGCCGCCGGGTCGGCGGTCATGCCCGTGGGACCGTTCTCCATCGCCGGTGTCATCGGCAACATGGTGCCGGCCGCCGTGAGCGAGGTGTTCGACCTCGGCGGTCCCTCGTACGCCGTCGACGCGGCCTGCTCGTCGGCGCTGGTGGCACTGGACACGGCGGTACGGAGCCTGCGGTCGGGCGGGTGCTCGGTGGCTCTCGTCGGCGGGGTCTTCGTCAACCTCACACCCAACGCGCTGATCGGCTTCTCCCGGGCCGGCGCGCTCTCCCGGGACGGCGTGTGCCGGCCGTTCGACGAGCGGGCGGACGGCTTCGTGCTCGGCGAGGGCGGCGGTGTGCTGGTGCTCCGTCCTCTGGCGGACGCCCTGGCGGCCGGCGACCGCGTCTACGCCGTCGTGAGCGGCGTCGGCACCGCCAACGACGGGCGCGGCGGCGGCCCGATGACGCCGCAGGCCCAAGGGCAGCTGGCCGCGCTGCGCGCCGCCTACCGGGACGCCGGAGTGGCCCCCGGGGCGATCGACCTGTTGGAGGCCCACGGCACCGGCACGCCGGTCGGCGACCGCACCGAGATGGAGGCGATGCGCCTGCTGCGCGACGAGGCGGGCCAGACCCGGCCCTGCTACGTCTCCTCGTCCAAGGCCCTCATCGGCCACACCCTCTCCGCGGCCGGCGCGGCGGGTCTCGTACGGGCCGCCCTGGCCCTGCACCACGGCGTCGTACCGCCGCAGCCCGCCGAGCACCGCGCCAGCCCCGAGCTGCGGCTCGACGAGTCGGGGCTGCGCCTTGCCACTGCGCCGCAGGAGTGGCCGCGGGGCGAGCTGCCCCGGGCGGGGGTCAGCTCGTTCGGCTTCGGCGGCACGAACGTCCACGCCGTCCTCGAAGGCGCGCCGCTCCCGGAGTCCGGAGCCGATCCCGCCCCGGAGCGGCCCGAACGGGAGGACGAGCCGTGGCTGTTCCTCCTGTCCGCCGGTTCGATGCCCCAACTGGCCCGGCACGCCCGGAAGATCCGGGACGCCGTCACCGCGTCCGCCGCGCCGCCCGCCGCGGTGGCCCGCACCCTGGCCGGCCGCGAGCTGCTCACCGCCCGACTGGCGTTCGCCGCCGCCACGCGCCAGGAGCTCCTCGACCGGCTCGACCTGGCCGCCCAGCGGCTGGACGAGGGCGCCATCGGCGAACTGGCCCCCGGCGTCCACGCCGCGGCCAAGCCGCTGCCCGAGGCGGAGCGGAAGATCGCCTTCGCCTTCCCCGGGCAGGGGGCGCAGCAGCCGGGAATGCTCGCCGACCTGGTCCGGCGCTTCCCGGCGTCGGCCCGGCGCGCCGAGGAACTGACCGCCCTGACCGCCGAGGAGTCGGCGGAGCTCCCCGCGCGACTGCCCGACCTGCTCTGGGGGCAGCACGGGCCCGACGACGCCGAGGCGATGGCGACGCTCACGGTCACGGACCTGTGCCAGCCCGCGCTCGGCATCACCGCAGTCGCCACCACCGAGCTGCTGGCCGCCTGCGGCGTCGTCCCTTCCCTCACCGTCGGGCACAGCGTCGGCGAGTTCCCGGCGGCGGCCGCGGCCGGCGCGATCGCGGCGGACGAGACGGTCCGGTTCATGGCCCGGCGGGGCGCGGCACTCGCCGCCGCCGTACCGGCCGGAACCGGCGTGATGCTCGCCGTCCAGGCGACGCACGAGAAGGCGGAGAAGCTCGCCGCCGACGTGGACGGGGTCTGGCCCGCCTGCTACAACCACGAGCACCAGGTGGTGTTCAGCGGCGGCGAGGCGGCCGTGGAGCGGCTGCGCGAACACTGCGCGGAACGCGGCGTGGCCGCGGTGCGGCTGCGGGTGTCGCACGCCTTCCACTCGCCGCTGGTGGCCGCGGCCGACGAGGCGGTGACCCATCGCGTCGCGGCCCTGCCGCTCGTGGCGCCCACCCGTACCTTCGTCTCCGGCGTCGGCGGCCGGGTGTGCGACCGGCCACAGGAGATCCGGGACCTGTGGAGCCGGCACAACACCGTCCCCGTGCGCTTCAGCGAGGCCGTCACGTCGGTGGCAGACGCCGGGGCCCGTTTCCTGGTGCAGATCTACGGCGGCGACTCGCTGCTGCGGATGGCTCGGCGCACCCCCGGCGCCAAGGCGCTGGACGTCGTACCGCTCACCACGAGCCGACCGGACGGCGCGCGGGCCTTCCTGACTGCGCTGGGCAGGCTCGCCGTGGCGGGTGTGCCGGTGGATCCCGCCCCGCTCTTCCCGGCGGACGCCCCACCGCTGTTGTCGCTTCCGGCGTCACCCCTGGAGACCTCGTCCTTCACGATCCTCAAGGGGACGGGCCGGAAGCGGACCGCCGACACCCGGCGCCCCGGCACCCCGGCCCCTGCCGCCCAGGCTGCCCCTGTCGCCCCTGTCGCCCCTGCCGCCCCCGTGGCCTCCGCGGCCGCCGTCACGGCCCCGGCTCCGGTGGTCGTCGCATCCACGGCCGCCGTGCCGTACGGCGCCACAATCGACCACACGTCCGCCGCCTCCACCCACTCGAACGGTGAATCGAGCATGAGCAGCCTTATCTCGTTCCTCCACGCCCAGGTCAATCTGCTGCAGTCGGTCGGCGCCGCCGCGGTCGACGGCCCGGTACCGAACGGTGCGCCGGCGACCGTGACCGCAGCTGCGCGTCCGATCCCCGTCCTGGTGCCACCGGCCGACGTCCTCACGGCCGACGCCCCGGCGGTCGCGACCGCTGACCCGGCGGACGTGGTGACGTCCCGTGTGCTCTCCGCGATAGCCAAGGTCAGCGCGTACTCCGAGGACTTCCTGCAGCCGGAGCACGTGTTCGCCACCGACCTCGGCTTCGACTCGATCATGCTCGCCGAGCTCGCCGCGGGCCTGCGCAGGCAGTGGCCGGACATCGAGGTGCGGGCCTCGGACGTGGTGAGGATCAGCACCGTCGGCGAGCTGATCACGACGGTCCAGGAACTCCTCGGCACCGCCGCCGCCAACCCCGCCCCGGTGCCGGTGCCGGTAGCCACCGAGGCCCCCGCCGTACCCTCCGTGCCCGCGCCCCGCACCGAGGCCGTCCCCGCGCCGGACCGCACCGCGACCGGTGATGTCAGGGCCCTGCCCGAAGTCGTCGCCACGCTCGAACGCTCACGCATGTACGAGCGCTTCGGCGTCCGCAACCCCTACTACCTTCCGCACGAGGGAACGATCCGGGACGTCACCCGGGTCGAGGGCACCGAGCTGATCTCGTTCTCCAGCTACAACTACCTGGGCCTGTCGGGCCACCCGACCGTCGTCAAGGCCGTGACCAAGGCGGTCAAGCAGTACGGCAGCTCGGTCTCGGCCGCCCGCATACTGTCCGGCAACCGTCCGCTGCACGAGGAACTCGACCGGGGCCTCGCCCGCCTCGTCGGCGCCCAGGACGCGGTCACGCTGGTCAGCGGCCATGCCACCAACGTCACCGTCATCGGCCACCTGGTGGGCCCCGAGGACCTGATCCTGCACGACGCGCTCGCGCACGACAGCATCATCCAGGGCTGCCGTCTGTCGGGGGCGAGCCGCCAGCCGTTCCCGCACAACGACATCACCGCCCTGGACCGGATCCTGCACCAGGTGCGCGACCGCTACCGCCGGGTGCTGATCGTGGTCGAGGGCGTGTACAGCATGGACGGCGACATCGCCGACCTGCCCGCCCTGATCGCCGTCAAGCAGCGGCACGCGGCGCTGTTGATGGTGGACGAGGCCCACAGCATCGGCGTGCTGGGCAAGACCGGTGGCGGCATCGGCCAGCACTGGGGCGTCGACGCCGACGACGTCGACGTGTGGATGGGCACCCTGTCCAAGTCACTGGCGAGCTGCGGCGGTTACGTGGCCGGCCGGCACGAGCTGATCGAGCACTTCCGCTACACCCTCCCCGGCTTCATCTACAGCGCCGGCCTCACCCCGCCGAACACCGCCGCCTCCCTGGCCGCGCTGCGGGTGATCCAGGAGGAGCCCGAGCGGCTCGACCGGCTCCACCAGCGCTCGGCCCTGTTCCTGCGGCTCTCCGCGGCGGCCGGGATCGACGTCGGTACCAGCGAGGGCACGCCGGTCGTGCCGTGCATCACGGGCGACTCGGAGAAGGCCCTCAAGCTCGCCGACCGGCTCTACCAGCGTGGCATCAGCGCCAACCCGATCCTGCACCCGGCGGTCGAGGAGCGGCTGGCCCGGCTCCGGTTCTTCATCACCTCCGAGCACACCGAGGAGCAGATCGAGTACACGGTGAAGGTCATGGCCGAGGAGCTGGCGAAGCTGGCCTGACCCGTCGGCATCCTGACCCCGTCGGCATCCTGAACCGCCGGCGCCCTCGTCGGCGCGCGGAGCGGTCGGACCGAGGCACCCGGGTGCCCAAACAACGACCAGCCACCCGTCACACACCACACAACGCGATGCTTCACCGGGACCGGCAACTGAAGGCGAC